>JAIVGV010000400.1 GCA_020201365.1 Acidobacteriota bacterium | reverse complement strand
CTCGTCCGCCGTCACGGGCGAAGTCGTCCACGTTGACTGCGGCTACAACATCATGGGCGTCTGATGGAGAAGACCAAGCACGCGGACATCCCTGAAGACGGCGTGACGCAGGACGAGCGGCTGCTCGAATCGCCGACCCCGGCGGACGCCTTCACGCACACTGACACCTGGCGCGTCTTCCGCATCATGGGCGAGTTCGTCGAGGGCTTCGACGAGCTGGCGACCGTCACGCGCGGCGTCGCCATCTTCGGCTCGGCGCGCACGCCGCGCGAGAGTCCCTACTACGCGGCGGCGCAGGAGACCGCCGCGCTCCTGTCGCGCGCGGGCTTCGCCGTGATCACGGGCGGCGGACCCGGCATCATGGAGGCGGCGAACCGCGGCGCGCTCGAAGAGGGGGGCGTCTCCATCGGCTGCAACATCGAGCTGCCGTTCGAGCAGAAGGCGAATCAATATCAAACGAAGTCGCTCACGTTCGACTACTTCTTCGTGCGCAAGACGATGTTCGTCAAGTACTCGACCGCCTTCGTCATCTTCCCCGGCGGCTACGGCACGCTCGACGAGCTGTTCGAGGCGCTCACGCTCATCCAGACGCGCAAGATCAAAGACTTCCCCGTCGTCCTCTTCGGCACGAACTACTGGCGGGGGATGATCGACTGGATCAGGGGCGTGCTGCTGCCTGAGCCGGCCATCACGCAAGCCGACCTAGACCTGCTCCACCTCACGGACTCGCCCTCGGAGATCGTCGAGATCGTCCGCAGCTACGTGGACGCGCCGCACCCGGAGAACAAAAAAGTCTCACACGACTACACGGGCTGAAGACGCTTCCCCTTGAGATCGCGTCTTGTTTTTCAGTCGGGGCTTGGCGTCGGCGCGACGCAGGAGGCGAGCCATTCGAGGTAGGGCGCGGAGGCTTCCGTGACGGGCAGCGCGACGATCTCAGGCACGTCGTGGCTGTGGAGCGCGCGCACCTCCCGCTCTAAGGTCTCGAAGCGTCCGGCGGTCGTCTTCACCAGCAGCAGGTGTTCGGGCTCGCGCTGAACAGCGCCCTCCCACCAGTAAACCGACTCCATTTCGGGAAGTATCTGCACGCACGCCGCGAGGCGCGCGCCGACCAGCATCTCTGCGAGGCGCGAAGCCTCCTCGCCGTTCGGCGCGGTCAGGAGGACGACGACGGCAGTCTCGTTCGCTTCCTGCACGACGAGTTACGATCCTTCGCCTTCTTCGGCGATCTCCCCGTCCTCCTCCCCGGTCGTGCCGGTGAGCGGCGTCGTGTCGGAACCGAAGAAGGAGTTGTAGAGTTCGAGCGCGCGGTCGTAGTCGCGCTCGTCAACGAGGACGAGCGCGCCGGGCGCGCCCGTGGAGAGCAGCGGCGAGAACACGTCCGCGCCGCCCGACTGCACCGCCGAGCGCACGCCGTTCTGCCGCAGGATGTCGTTGACCATCTCCGCCTCGGCGGGCGAGCCGACGTTGTGCAGCGCGACGAAGCGCGCCTCGCTGTGGTCGCGCGCCGTCTCCTCGGGCAGCTTCTCCACCAGCTCGACGTTGTGATCGGGGCAGCGCGTCACGCCCTTCTCGTACTCCGACTCGCAGACGGGACAGTACATGGCGACTCCAAAGTTCAAGGATGATGGTAGCTTGGTTGCGAGTTAGTCTAAGGCTCGACGGCTAAAACTTCAAACCGGGAGGCGTTGCTTTCATTGGAACGATTCTAGCTCCGTCGGAGCGGAATGTTGATTGCAATGCGATGCCTGTCAAAGTGCAAGCTCCGTCGGGGAGACATGTCGCCCCGACGGAGACTAAGAATTGGCGAGAGGCGCGCGGGCCATAAACATCTCGTCCCGACGGGACTCTCAAACCGCGCCTCAGTCTCGGACGCGACGCGCGTCGCCTTTCGCTGCAACACTAATTCCGCGGCATGATCTGGTACTGCTCGTACTTCCCGTCCGGCGTCAGGAAGATGACGATGCCGAGGTTGCGCTGCGGGTAGGTGATCCGGTAGGTGAGATACGTCATGCCCCCGCGCGAGCCTTCGCCGGAGGCGGCGAAGGTGGTTGGCGCGCCGAGCGATCCCAAGCCCGCGGCGAAGTCTTTGAGCGCCTGATCGGAAAAGTAGGCGTTCGCGTCGTCGGTGAAGAGCGAGCGGTCGATCTGCCCGCGCTGCAAGCCCTCGTAGATGGCGCGCACCTGCGCGAGCTTCTGCGCCGCGACCGATTGCGCGCCGGGCGCGGCGATGAACAGCGACCCGACCCTCTGCGCGATGGTGCTTGCCGCACCCACCGCGTCCTGATTTGTGAGCACGGCGACTGCCACGTGGTCGTCCGGCAGCACGACGTTGTCCGAAGTGAAGCCCGACACCTCGCCGCCGTGCTCGATCACGCGGTGACCGTCCTGCGTGAACAAGTCAATGCCTAAGCCGTAGTGAGTGCCCTCGCCGTTCTTGAGCTTCACCTCGGTCTGCATCTCGCGGTACGAGTCTGGCTTCAAGAGGCTCCGGTTGATCATCGCGATGTCCCACTTGGCGAGATCGTCCGCCGTCATCGCCAGCTCGCCCGCGGCGAAGAGCCAGCCCTTCCCCTCCTTCGGCGCGGGGCGCAGCGGTCCCAAGGCGTAGCGCATGTAGCCCGTCGGATCGGATTCGGTGAGCTTCGTCTGATCAATGTTGACGACGCTCTCCATCTTCAGCGGCGTGAAGATGCGTTTTTGCAGAAACTCTACGAACGGCGTCCCGCTCGCCTTCTCGACGATGAGCCCCGCGATGACGTAGTTCGTGTTGCTGTACTGCCACCTCGTCCCCGGCTCGAAGTCCAGGGGCTTGCGCGCCCACAGGTCGAGAATCTTCTCCGCCGTGACGGTCTGGAGCATGAACGGCGGCACGTAGTCCTGGGGCCAGTAGTCCTGATAGCCGGAGGTGTGCGAGAGGATTTGGCGGATCGTCACCTCGTTGGCGCGCGTCAGATCGGGCAGGAAACGACCCACGGGATCGTCGAGCCTGAGCTTCCCTTCCTCGGCGAGCATCAGGATCGCCGTCGCCGTGAACTGCTTGCTGATCGAGCCGACGCTGTAACGCATCTTCGTCGTCGCGGGCGTGCGCGGACCGAGTCGCGCGTCGCCGTAAGCCTGCTCGTAAGCGATCTGCCCGCCTTTGACGACCGCGACCGACGCGCTCGGCACGCCCGTGCGCGCGAGCGTCTGGCTCGCGATCTTGTCAATTTCCTGCCGCACGTCCGCGGGCAGAGACGACTGTGCGCGCGCGGACGAAGCGGAGAGCAAAGCCGTGAAGAGGAACGCGAGCAAGGAAGACTTGCCCGCCCGGGGGATCAGTTCAGACATGATTTGAGCCCTCTGTGAGACCGAAAAGATTTGTTAACGACGACTCGCCCGACTGCCATCAACCGTCCGGCGTAACCTTCCGTAGAAGACGAGCCGCCGCGCGACCGGCGAAGCCGCCCGACTACCGCCTCGCGCGGACGGCACGCTCGAAGGGAATCTCCTCGAAGTTGGTCATGCGCTTGAACTCGCTGAAGCGCGCGTTGATCTCGTCTTGCGTGAGCCTGCGCACGCGCTCCGTGCCGAACTCCTCGACGTTGAAGGAGGCGAGCACCGAGCCGTAGATCATCGCGCGGCGCATCGTCGCTTCGTCCAGAGAGTCGTGCGCGGCGAGGTAGCCCATGAAGCCGCCCGCGAAGGTGTCGCCCGCGCCGGTCGGATCGAAGACTGATTCGAGCGGGTAGGCGGGCGTGGCGAAGTAAGCCTCCGGCGTGAAGAGCGCCGCGCCGTACTCGCCGCGCTTGATGACGAGCGCGCGCGGACCCGCCGCGAGAATCTTGCGCGCCGCCTTGATCAAAATCGGCTCGCCGGCGAGCTGCCGCGCCTCCGCGTCGTTGATGATCACGACGTGGACTCGCCGCACGGCGTCCCAGACGGCGTCGGGCACGGTGTTGATCCAGTAGTTCATCGTGTCGAGCGCGACGAACTCGGCGCCCGCGACCTGCTCACGCACCTCGACTTGCAGATCGGGCTGGATGTTGCCGAGGAAGGCGAGGCGCGCGCGGCGCGAGTCTGCGGAGAGCTTCGGCTTGAAGTCGGCGAAGACGTTGAGCCGCGTGTCGAGCGTGTGCGCGGTGTTGAGATCGAAGTCGTAGCGACCGCGCCAGAAGAAGGTGCGCCCGCCGGGGACGATTTCGAGATCGGTCGTGTCGATCCCGCGCTCGCGGAAGACCGCGAACTCCTCTTCGCCGAAGTCGCCGCCGACGACGCCGACGACGCGCACGTCGGTGAAGAAACTCGCGGCGAGCGAGAAGTGCGTCGCCGATCCGCCGAGCATCCGCTCGCGCTTCCCGAAGGGCGTCTCGACCGCGTCGAACGCGACCGAGCCGACGACTAGCAGGGACACTGTGGTTGGTTCTCCTGAGTGGGATGGGAAAGCTGTTGGCGATTAGCTGTTAGCTATCCGTGCTCAGTCCTGTTTGCTGTTCTCGTTCTTCGTCTGCGCGCCGCCGAGCGACGCGAGTTCCTTCTCGGCATCCTTACGGTACTTGCTTTCGGGGAAGTCGCTGACGAGCCGCGCGAGATAATTGCGCGCCTCGTCGCGGTGCTTCTCCGGCGTGAGCAGGGGCGGCTGATGCCCCTTGCTCTCGGACATGTAGAGGTTGCTCATGCCGGCGATGTAGAGCGCCTCGTCGAGCTGCGAGAAGTTCGGGTAGCCCGCGATGATCTCCTCGGCGCGCGAGAGCGACGCGCGGTAAGCCTTCTTCAGCTTGAAGTAGTGCCAAGCCTTCTCAAGGTTCGCCTTCGAGTCTTTTTCGAGGATCGGATCGCGCAAGGCGGACGGGTCGGGCTGCTTCGTCCCGCCCTGCGCCCGCGCGACGCCCGCGCCGAGCACGACGAGACTGAACGCCAGCAAGAAAAACTTTTTCATGAATCCTCCGACTCTTCCCAACCGCTAGGAGTTTTCCGTTGCCACGACCTTTAGCTCGTGGCAACGGAGCGGGCTCACGCCCGCCGGTATTTTTTGATGATCGCGTCGAGCTTCCGCGTTGTCGCTTCGTTCCAAGCGTCGGGCGCGGTGAAGATGGCGTTCTTGAGCGCCGAGCCGCAGGAGCAGCCGCGCGGGCGCTCCGCCAACTGTTTTACCGCCTCGCGCATGATCAACTGCGCGTTGCGGACGTTCTTGTTCAGGTACTCGACGACCATCTCGATGGTGACGGCGTCGTGCCCCTCGTGCCAGCAGTCGTAGTCCGTGACGAGCGCGAGAGTGGCGTAGCAGATCTCCGCCTCGCGCGCGAGCTTCGCCTCCTGCAAGTTCGTCATCCCGATCACGTCCATGCCCCACTGGCGATAGACGTTCGACTCGGCTTTCGTCGAGAAGGCTGGACCCTCCATGCAGAGGTACGTGCCGCCGCGGTGCGCGACGACGTCCGCCGCCTTGCACGCGCCTTCGAGCACGTCGCACAGCTCCCCGCAGACGGGGTGCGCGAAGGTGACGTGCGCGACGATCCCTTCGCCGAAGAAGGTTGACTCGCGCGCCCGCGCCCGCGTGCGGTCGAAGAACTGATCGGGGATGACCATGTGCAGCGGCTCGTAACGCTCTTGCAGCGAGCCGACCGCCGACGCGGAGAGGATGCGCTCGACGCCGAGCAGCTTCATCGCGTAGATGTTCGCGCGGAACGGCAGCTCCGTCGGCAGCAGTCTGTGACCG
>JAIVGV010000123.1 GCA_020201365.1 Acidobacteriota bacterium | reverse complement strand
GGGTTCAGGCTGATCGCTCTCGATTTCTGTTTCTGAAATCCGAAATTGCAGGTCGGAGATTTCAGATTTCAGATCGTCCCCGCGTCCGCCGTCTTCGTCGCCAGACCATTCGAGCAGCGTGTCCACGGCGTCGCGCGTCGTGCCCGCGAGCGGCGAGACGATGACGCGCTCTTCGCCGAGGAGACGGTTGACGAGCGAAGACTTGCCGACGTTCGGGCGCCCGACGATGGCGAGTCGCAGCTCGCGCGGCTCGCGCGACGCTTCGTCATCGTCGCCGTCGCGTCGCGCGCCGCCTTGTTCGTCCGCGCTCTCGTCTTCCCAAACACTCGTGACGAGCGCGTCGAGCAGTTCGCCGACGCCGTCGCCGTGCTCGGCGGAGACGGGGATGACATCTTCAAAGCCGAAGCGGTGGAACTCGGCGGCGTCGGCTTCGAGGCGCGCGGCGTCCGTCTTGTTGGCGGCGACGAAGACTTGCTTGCCCGTGCCGCGCAGCAGGCGCGCGAGTTCTTCGTCGAGCGGCGTGACGCCTGCGCGCGCGTCAACGACCCAGACGAGCGCGGCGGCTTCGCGGATCGCGGCTTCGGCTTGCCGGAGGATGTTGGCGGGGATGACGGCGTCGTCGTCCGGCACGATGCCGCCCGTGTCAACGACGGAGAACTTGCGCCCGTTCCACTCCGCCTCGCCGTAGATGCGGTCGCGCGTGATGCCCGGCTCGTCGCCGACGATCGCGCGCCGCTCGCCGACGAGCCGGTTGAAGAGCGTTGACTTGCCGACGTTCGGTCGCCCCACGATGGTGACGAGCGGCAGCCCGGCGCGCTCCGCAGCGCGACTCGATCCAGTCTCTGACCCGGCTGTGCTCATAAGAAGTTTCGACCGGAGTCTAGCGTGGCGAGCGAAGAAGCCGCAAGGAACACGACTTGGCGCGGCGCGCGGAGTAGTCGCGCCCGAGGCGGAAATTTTAGTCACGGCTGTCGCGGCGTGGCGTGCTATCATCGTGCCCGCGTCCGGCTCACCGACGGACGCGTTCCCGCGGGCGGTCTGGCGTCGCAAGCCTCAAACAGCTTCATAAGGACTGGTCACATGTTTCGAGCCGTCAACGCGCGCGCCTTCCGACTCGCGCTGCTCATCCCGCTGCTCGCCTCTGTGCTCTCGTGCGCCCGCACACAACGGGCGAGCGCGCGGGGCGCGGCGCAGTCGCCCGCGCAGCCGAGCCAGTCGCTCGAACAGTTGCGCGCGGACTACGCGGCGCGCTTCATGGAGCCGGCGCCGCACATGGCGCTCGCCAAGTATTTCCGAGACAAGGGCGACCGCCTGCAAGCCTTCTACATCCTTGAGGCGGCGCGGCGCGAGCGCTTCGAGGAGGACGAGTTCAACCGCGCCTTCGCCGAGTGGTTCCACGGCGAGAAGCCCGTGGACGCGAGTCGCGAGACGGAAGCCGCGCTGCTCAAAGAACACGCCCGCGACCCGAACTCGGTCGAGACGATCACGAAGCTCGCCGACATCTACATCACGCGCGAGGACTGGGCGAAGGCGAAGGAGTACATCGCGAAGGCGATCCGCCTGCGACCCGACGACCCCGAGAACACAGACGCGATGGCGCAGGTGCTCGAACGCGAGGGCAATACGGCGGAGGCGGATCGCGTGCGCGCGGAGTACGTGCGCCTGCACCCGGAGACCGCCGAGGGCTACCGCGAGCGGATCGGGGCGGCGTGGGACAAGGAGCCCGGCAAGGCGAAGGCGCTCGTCGCCGAAGCGTCGAGGAAGTTCCCCGAAGACGGCGTCTTCGTCTTCGACACGGGCGCGCTGCTCCAGCGAGACGGCAAGTTGCGCGAGGCGGAAGATCAGTTCGTCCGAGCCGCGAAGCTCTCGCCCGGCTCGGACTACATACAGGCGCGCGTCGCCAAGTTCTTCTACAAAACCAGGAACGACAGCGCGCGCGCGCTCGACTACTACCTGAGCGCCTACCTGCTCAACCCGCACTCCTACGAGGGCGAGTACGTCGAGTCGCGCATACAGAGGATCAGCGGCGAGGCGGCGGAGGCGAAGCTCGACGAGCAGACGAAGCGCGGCGCACCTCTGACTGCGCTCCTAAACGATCCGAACCCGATGGTCGCCATCCTCACGCTCGAGAAGATGGGCGAAGCGTGGAAGCCCGACTACATGCAGCCCGCGCTCGCCATGCTCTCGCACGACGACGACGGCGTGCGCTGGACGGCGATGGAGGCGATCAAGAAGAACGCGAACCGCTCGTTCGACCCGACGCTCCGCTCGCTCGTCGCCGACGCGGACTTGCGCAGGCGCGGGCTCGCGCTCTACCTCGCCGCGCACCTCTGGGGGCGCGAGAGCTTCCCCGTCATACGCGAAGCGCTGCGCGATCAATCTCAACTGCTGCGCTTCGACGCCGTCTCCGCGCTCTTCATCGAAGGCGGTGCGGAAGGGCGCGCGCTCGTCGTCGAGCACCTGCCGCGCGAGCCGAACGAGCGTCTGAAGAAGCTGATCGAGTCCGGGCTCAAAGAGCCCCCCGGCGACGGCGATCAAGCGACGCCGACGAACTGAAGTTCACGACGATGGAGCTCAAGCCCCGCCTCACCGCACTCCTCGCAAGAGCGTCAGAGCGCATACGCACGGCGCGCGCCGCCGAGCCGCCTGCGCCCGCGCACCTCGCGCTCGGCGCGCGCGGCGAGCGGCTCGCGGCTGATCTGTTGGGGCGCGCGGGCTACCGCCTCGTCGCGTCGAACTTCCGGCTCCCCGTCGGCAGAAACCTGCGCGGGGCGGTCGTGCAGACGGAGATCGACTTGGTCGCCTACGACGGCGCGACGCTCTGCTTCGTCGAGGTGAAGACGCGCCGCTCCGACGAGTTCGCCGCGCCCGAAGCGAACGTTGACCTGCGCAAGCAGCGGCAGATCACGCGCGCCGCGCGCGTCTATCGCCGCACGTTCGGCGTGGCTGAAGAGCCCTACCGCTACGACGTGGTCGCGCTCGTGCTGCCGGACGAAGCTAAAGAAGGTGAAGAGGCGAAGCCGCCGCGCGCGGAGCTGTTGAGGAACTTCTGGACGGACGCGAAGTTTCGCAAGCGCCGCTGGGCGTGAGCCGCGCGCGGCGGCGACCTCGCCGCGCGGCACTCGCCGGCGTCGCGCCGGTGTTTTCAAATAGTCCGCCTGAAGCGCCGACCCGCGCCCGCCAACACTGCCGCGGGAGTGCGCCGGGAGCCTTCCGCGGAGGGCGTTAGTTAGTTGTTAAGCCTCGCCAGTCCTGCCGACTCGCGTCTCCGCGCAAGCGCGGTACGGGGGTTGCGAGACATACCGGCGCGACCCTGAACTTAGTATCAGTTCAGTTCAGGCTGAGGGGAGGCAATAGAAGCGATGACGAAGAAACTTCTTACGGCACTGATGTGTCTCGTGCTGCTCGCGGCGGCGGCGATCCCGTCGTCGGCGCAAACCCGCCACAGGCGGCATTACGCGAGGCGCACCTACTACACCTACAGCGCCCCGCACCGCTCGTTCTGGCAGAAGCACCGCGACAAGCTGACGGTCGCCGGCGGCACGCTCGGCGGCGCACTCGTCGGCGGAATCGCGGGCGGGCACAAGGGCGCGGCGATCGGCGCGCTCGCGGGCGGCGGCGGCTCGGCGCTCTACACCTACAAGATTCGCAAGCGCCACCGCAGGTACTGACCGGCGCGAGCGTCAGAAGCACGACGGGCGGGGCGGACTTTATCGCCCCGCCTCTCTTTTTGATTGACGCGCGGTCTAGCCTGTGGGCGTAAGGCGCACGCGGAGCGGCGGCGAGCCAGAGACAGTCGGGCTCTACCCTTCTGTCCTTTTTTTATTGCGACGCGGCTCGCGCATCTAGTCGGCGCGGCGCACCGTATGGGTCGCCCGTGAGCGTTTTCCGCACGCCGGCACAAAAGCCGCCCGCGCCCCCGCCGCCATAAGTCTCCCCGCTGGACAACTAAAGCCGGCCGCCCCAGCGCACGCATTCCGGCACGGTACTTGCGAACTTCGCAGGTAAACAAACTAGGCGCGTCGGTCGTGCGTGAAGGGGGCGTTATTATGAGGAAGTTAAAAGGGTGGCCGCAGATGGCTCTGGTGGCGCTGATCGCCGCCGTCGTGAGCGGCGTCATCGCGGCGTTCTGGGTCGGGCACCGGCAGAAGAACGACACGCAGGCGATCGTGAGCGCGGCGCGCGTCGAGCGCGTTGACGGCGACGTGGGCGTGAGCCGCAACTTCGTCGATCCGAACGTCGAGCAGCAGTGGTACGAGGCGACGCCGAACACGCCGGTCTCCGTCGGCGACCGCATCTACGCGCGCGACAACGCGCACGCCTCGGTCGCCTTCACCGGGCGCAACTTCGCGCGGCTCAACCCGCGCGCCTCGCTCGACGTGATGTACCTCGCGCCCGACCGCACGCAGCTCGCCCTGCGCGACGGCTCCGCAGTCTTCGACGTCGGCGCGCTCGCGCCCGGACAGTTGTTTGAAGTGGCGACGCCGTTCGGCGCGGTTGATTTCGATCAGCCCGGACTCTACGAGATGGGCTACCACGACAACGGCGGCGCCTACGTCTCCGTCCTCAACGGGCTCGCGCGCGTCGTCGGGCTCGGGGGCACGGGTCAGATCGGCAGGGGCGAGATGTTGACGCTGCTCGGACAGACCGCCGCCGACGTCGTCATGTCGCGCCTCGATCCCGGTTACGCGGGTGGGCTGCTGAACGACTACTACGGCAACCGCTACCCGCGCCTCTACGACGGTCGCTACGCCAACTACGACGCGTACCTGAACGATCCCACTTACTACGACCCTTACAACCGCTTCACGAGCTACCGCTACGTGAGCGACTCGATCCCCGGCGTGGAGGATTTGGACACTTACGGCGACTGGCAGGACGTGAGCGGCTACGGACACTGCTGGCATCCGCGCGTCGCCGACGGGTGGGCTCCTTATCAGGAGGGCTCCTGGGCGGTTGACGATCCTTACGGCATGACGTGGGTCTCGAACGAGCCGTGGGGCTACGCGCCCTATCACTACGGTCGCTGGGCGAACGTCAACGGCGAGTGGTTCTGGGTTCCCGACGCGGTCAACACGCGCCCGTCTTACGCGCCCGCGCTCGTCGCGTTCCTGCCGCTCGCGCAGGCGAACGAAGTCGGCTGGGTGCCGCTCGGTCCCGGCGATCCTTACGCGCCCGCCTACTACGACGCGAACTGGCAGCCGCACTACGTCGGCGCAGCGCCCGCCGCCGCGCAGGTGGTGAACCTGAACGTGCCCGGCGCGGTGACGGTCGTGCCCGTGCAGTACGTCAACAACGTGATCAGCGAGCGCGTCGTCACGCGCGTTGACCCGCGCACGCTCGCGCAGGTGAGACCGGTCTTCGATCCGTTCGCGGTCAACGCGCTGCGTCAGGCCGCGCTGCAACCGCCGAAGGGTCGCCGCCCGTTCGACGTGCCGCCTGGGATAGCGCGCAAGCTGGCGGAGACGCAGGTGGTCGCCAGCGCCGCGCCGCCCGCGCCGCCGTTCATGCCGAACGCCGCGCGAGACCTGCGCGTCGAGACCGTTCCTGATCGCTCGAAGAGGCAGAGGCTTCAGTTCAGGGACGAGCGGCAGCAGGCTGCGACCGCGCAGAGGGGTGACGCGCCGGGCGTGAACGCGCCCGCGCCGGATCAGAACGAGCAGCAGAGACGGCAGCAGATGGCTGCGCTCGCCGCCGAAGCGGGACG
>JAIVGV010000270.1 GCA_020201365.1 Acidobacteriota bacterium | reverse complement strand
ATGTTGAAGCGCGGGAACTCGAAGTTGTCGGGGTCGCCGCCGAAGAACGCCGCCTGGAACTCGGGGCAGAAGACGAGCCGCACGTCCGTGTACTTCTTGTAGCGGTACAGGTTGTACTGCCCGCCCTGATAGAGCGTCACCACGTCGGAGCGCAAGCCCGTCTTGTCGGTTGACTCTTTCTCGATGGCGGCAATCGCCGTGCGCCGCGCGGCGAAGGCTTCGGCGGCGGACGTCTGCGGCGTGACCGAGGCGTTAACTTTCGCCGTCACGTCCACGACAGATTCGAGCACGTTCAGCTCCGTGCCGGGGATGCGCAACTCCTCGGCGCGCGTGCGCGCGACGTAGCCCTCCTTCGCGTAGTCCTTCTGCGGCGTGGAGAGCTCGCCGACGAAGTCCTCGACGATGTGGTAGTTGGTCAGGACGAGTCCGTCCGGCGAGACGAACGAGCCGGAGCCGCCGTTGTTGAAGCGCACCGAAGCGAGTTGCGCGTGGCGCAGCCAGTCGTCCGTGATCTTGAAGTGGTACTTGCGCTCGATCTCGGCGCGCGGGACGTTGTTGAACGTCCACATGCCCTCGTCGGCGCGGACGAGCGGCGCGAACGGCGACGCGAGGAAGAGCGCGGCGAGCAGCGCGCACACGAATTTTCTGGGCTTCATGGCAGAACCTCGTAGAGCTAAATTTTCCGGGAGATGGCGTGCTTTAGAGTATCATAAACGGCGCGCGGATGCCTCCGGATCAGTCCAAGGTCTGAAGCCCCAGAGTCCAACGTCGGGACGAGCTTTAGACCTTGGGCTTCGGACTTTGGACTACCGAATGGACAACGAAGAGATCGCCCAGAAATTCGAGCGGCTCGCGACGCTGATGGAGATACGCGGCGAGGATCGCTACCGCGTGCGCTCGTACCGCAACGCCGCGGAGGTGATCGAGACGTGGTCGTCTTCGGTCGAGCGGATCGCGCGCGAGGAGGGACTGAAGGGCTTGCAGACGCTGCCCGGCGTCGGCAAGGCGATCAGCGCGAAGATCGTGGAGCTGTTGGAGCGCGGGACGTTCGAGGCTTACGAGAAGTTGACGGCGGAGACGCCGGAGAGCGTGCTCGATCTTTTAGACGTGAGCGGGATCGGCTTGAAGACGGCGGCGACGCTCTACCAGCAGTTCAAAATCTCCTCGCTCGCAGACCTCTCGAAGTTCGTCGCGGGCGGCGGGCTGGCGCTCGTGGACGGCGTGGGCGAGAAGTCCGCGGAGCGGATCGAGGAGAGCCTGCGGCGGATGGGCTACTTGCGGCAGTGAGCCTACGATAACGGGCACTCACCGCGGAGGCGCAGAGCGGTCGCAGAGATCGCGCAGAGAAGTTAATCCTCTGCGAGAACCCTGCGTATCCTCTGCGCCTCCGCGGTGAGTGCCTTTTTCATAAACAGATCCGTCACGACTGGAACGAGCCGCGGTTGCGCGAGGCGAGCCCCTGGTTGACGGCGGCGAGGATTGACTTGGCGCGCGCGTCGGAGTTGGTCATGCTGGTGAGCGCGCGTTGTTGCAGGTAGACGGAGATGAGCCTCTGCTCCTGCGCGTCCTGCCACGCTTGCGGGTCGCCGCCGCCGAGCTGCGCGACGGCGCGCGCGAGCGTGCCGGGGACGTGACCGGGGCGGTTGACGTGCTGGTCTAGGAGCAGCGCGACGCCGTACTCGGAACTGACGAAGTCGCCGACGAAGCGCGAGTTGATCAGGCAGCGCGGGCAGCGGAAGAACAGGTCAACGCGCGACATCGCGTGCTCGACCTCCGCGACGCGCACGGTGTCGTCCTGCCCCGCGAGCCAGAAGCGGTACGCCCAGTCGAGCGTCCGCAGTTGCGACTTCTGCTGCGGCGTCCTGAGCGGCGTGCCGTTGAGCGTGAAGAAGCCGGTCGGGAGCACGTCGGGCTGCGGCTGCGGCATCGCCACGTCGAGCCCGAACTGACCGAAGTATTTCTGGAAGACGGAAGCGTCCTTCTTCTTCAGGCGGTCGAGCAGCGAGGGCAGCTCGCCCGCGCCGTCGCCCGCGCCGACCGTCCACTGGAAGCAGCCGAAGGTGAGGAAGGCGTTGTCCCACGTGTTGATGGCTTCGAGCTTGCCCTCGTTGACGGAGACGGCTTGCATCACGCGCAGGCGCGACGGCGAAACGTCTGGGAAGAGACCCGGATGCGCGGCGACGAACGCGCCGATGCTCGTCATGCCGTTGGTGAAGACGCCGAGCTTGAAGCGCGTGGCGAAGGGCTTGCCGTCGGGCGTCACCGCCTTGTTTCCGACGAACTTGCAAGCGCCGGGCGCGGGCGCGGGTCCCGGCTTGAGCGAAGACGAAGAGGCGGCGGGCTGACCCGCCGCGGGCTGACTCGCGGCGGCGTCGCCTGCGGCGGCGGCGTTCGGCGCGCCCGCGCCCGCGCCGACCGTGGCGTCGTCGTCCGGTTCGGGCTCCTCCTCGTCGCGCGCGACGAAGCCCTCGCTGACGAAGCCCTCTCGACCGTTCGCGCTGACGCGCAGCCAGTCGCCTCGGTCTTCGAGTATCTCGACGCGCGTGCCTTTGGGGAGTTTGCCGATGAGGTTGTTGGCGCTGCCGTCCGGGGACGATCGGAAGTTGAGCTGCGTGGCGGTGGTGGTTCCCGTCTCTGCCATGAGTTTTCTCCTTCGCGGAATCTTCCGGCTCGCGAGAGACGCCGGAGGTGAAGAGCGTGGGTCTTGAAGGTGCGACGCGAGGTGACGGTTTCAGTTAAGTTGAGAGGGCAAGTCTCAGAACTCACCGCAGAGTCGCAGAGGGGTCGCAGAGCCGACGCAGAGGATCTCTTCTCTGCGAGTACTCCGCGCGGACTCCGCGCCTCTGCGGTGAACCGACGAACCGGCTCGACTCAACGTGAACTAAACCTTTAACCGCGCCGCCGCGCCGCGAGCGAAGCGTCTAGCCGCGGCTCGCGGCGACGGAGACGCCCTCGGCTTGTCGCTTGACGATGACGAGCGTGAGGTCGTCCACCGAGTCGGTGCCCTGCGCGAACTTCGTGAGCGCCGACTCGATGCGGTCGCGCAAGCCCGCGGCGGACGCGTCGAGGTTGCGCGAGATGACTTCGTAGAGTCGCATCGCGCCGAACTCCTCGCCCGCCTGATTCTGCGTCTCGGAGACGCCGTCCGAGTAGATGACCATCGCGTCGCCGGGCTGCAACTGCGTGCGCCCCTCGCGGTAGAGTGCGTCGGGCAGGATGCCGAGCGGCACGCCGCCCGCGGCGAGCTGCTCCATCGTGCCCGAGGCGTGCGCGATGATCGGCGGGTTGTGCCCGGCGTTGATGAAGTTGACCGTGCCGGTGAGCGGATCGAGCTCGGCGCAGAAGAGCGTGACGAAGCGGTTGGCGGGGATCGTCTCGGCGAGGTACTTGTTGACCGCCGAGATCGTCTCGGCGAGCGACTGCCGCGCGCTCGTCTGCGCGTGCATCGCCGCGTGCAAGCTCGACATCAGCAGGGCGGCGGAAGTGCCCTTGCCCGACACGTCGCCGAGCGCGATGACGATGTGGTTGTCGGGTCGCTCGATGAAGTCGTAGTAGTCGCCGCCGATCTCGTAGCAGGGGAAGCTGATGCCCTGCAGCTCGAAGCCCGGCACCGTCGGCGCGCTCGAAGGCTGGAAGCGCTGCTGTATCTCGCGCGCGAGCTGCAGCTCGTTCCCGAGGCGCTGCCGCTCTAGTTCCTCTTCCACGAGCCGCGCGTTCTCGACCCGGATCGCCGCGACCGAGCCGAGCGTCGTCAGCACGGTCAGGTGATCCTGCGAGAAGCGCGCCTCGGCGAGCGGCGAGTCGGCGTAGATCATGCCGAAGATTTTGTCGCCGACGCCGAGCGGGACGGCGAGCACGGAGCGGATGCCCTGGATCGTGACCGTCGAAGAGGCGAAGCGCGGATCGTGCTGCGCGTCGGAGGTCAGAACCGAGCGCCCCTGCTTGACGACCTCCTCGATGATCGAGCGGCTGACGCGAATCTCGCCCACCTCGCCGCGCTGATCCCTGAGTTGCGCGACGCGCACCTTCAGTTCGCCCTCCGCGTCGCGCAGCATGATCAGGCAGCGCTCCGCCGGGACGGCCTCGAAGACGAGCGAGGCGATCTGCCTGAGCGTCTCGTCGAGCGTGGCGGGCGCGAGCAGCGTCACCGAGACCTTGCTGATGAGCGCGAGCAGATCGTTGTGCTCAGCCGAGAGCGAGTTCTCGCGCGAGACGGCGCGCTCGCGCGCGAGCGCGCCGTCTCGCGCGGCGGAGACCGCGGCGGCTCCGGGGCGCGGCATCTCGCCGGAGCTTTGCGTGCGCGCGCCCTCGATGGCTTCGAGCAAGCCGGAAGTCGTGCGGTGACCGGAGTCGAGCGCGATGGTCGCTTCGGGGAAAGACGGCGCGGCGTCGGCGATCATCGTCGCGCCCGCCGGGGCGGACTGATCGCGGAACTCGATCTCGGTCTCGCCGATCTGCACGCGGTCGCCCGGCGCGAGCGTGACGGGATGCTCGAGGCGCCCGCCGTTGAAGAGCGTGCCGTTCGCCGAGCCCAAATCTTGGAGCACGTAAACGTCGCCCTCGCGGCGGACTTCGGCGTGGACGCGCGAGGCGAACGGGTCGGGGATGCACACGTCGTTGCGCGCGCTGCGACCGATGGTGATGCGCAGACGCCCGAGCGGGAACGTGTCGGGCGCGCGGTCCGGGTACTTGACGATCAGATCGGGCATGGCGCTAAACGACGAAGTAAGAACGATGAACGATGAACTGAGAGCCGGAGGCGAATGATAAACGATCTCGCGCGATTTGTCTCTCGACTCCTCCCGCCTTGCCGGTCATCGTTCCTCGTTTCTTCTGCGGTCGTACTCCCTGCCGAGGCTGTCCTCGTAGCGGCGTGCGTCCGAGGCGAAGTGGCTGCGGCGGGCGCGCTGGAAGTAGGTGAGCGCGGCGACCAGCTCGGCGCGTTTCAGCGTGCGCGGGTCGCGCCCCTCGGCGAGGTTGAGACCGAGGTAGTAGCTGGCGTCCGGGTTGCCGCCCTGCGCGGCGGTCGCGAACTCGGCGAGCGCCGCCGAGCGGTTCGCGCGCCACAGCTCGACGCCGCGCCCGTAGTGCTCGCCCGGCGACGCGCTCGCGGGCAGCGGCGACGGGCGCGACGCGGCGGAAGCCCTGCCCGCGTCGGCGCGAGAGTTTTCCGCCGCGTTGGCGCGCGACGACTCCGTGCCCGCGCGCGCGGGCGTAGCGTTCGTCGCCGTCGTGTTCACCGTCGAGTTCGTCGCGGCGACGCGCGCGGCATTCGCGTTGTTCGCGTTGGCGTTGGCGTTCTTCGCCGCCTCCTCGGCCGTCGCGAGCTGCTTGCGGCTCGCGCGCGCGATCTCCGCGTCGTGCGAGGTGGCGAGCCGCTTGTAGAGGCTCTGGGCTTCGGTCGCGCGACCCGCGAGGCGCAGCGCGTCGGCGTAGGCGAGCTGGAGCCGGTCGTCGCGCTCGGCGTCGGTCGAGACGCCGAAGAGCGCGTGGTAGCTCTCCGCCGCGTCGGCGTACAAGCCTTCGGAGGCTTGCGCTTCGGCGAGCGAGCGCCAAGCGGCGGCGTCGCTCGCGTCAATCCGGACGACCGCGAGCAGCTCTTCAATCGCGGTGCGGCGCGCGCCCTCTTCGACGAGGAGTCGCGCGAGGCGTCGGTGCGGCTCGGCGTTCGCGGGATCGAGCGCGGCGGCTTCGCGCAGCCGCGCGACCGCCTCTGACGTCCTGCCCGAAGCGAGCAACTGATCCGCCTCGGCGAGCTTCGCCTGCGCCGCCTGCCTCGCGTCCGCGCTCGCCGACGCCGAAGCGACCGAAGACGACGCGCGCGCCTCGCGCCGCCTCTTGACGAAGTACCAAGTGCCGAAGACGCCCGCCGCGACGAGCGCCGCGACGACGGCGAAGACCGCCGCGCCCGCCCACAGCCGCAGCGCGCGCGCCTCCGTCGTGCGCGCCGGACGCGCGGTCGGGCTCGGACGCGCGGCGGCGACCTCCGCATTCGCGGCGGCGTCCGCGGGCGGTGCGATGTTTGCAGACGCGGCGGCGTTTGCTGACGCGCTGACGACCGGAGTCGCGGCGACGCCCGGCGAAGAGGCGGCGTTTGATGACGAGGCGGCGAGCGGACTTGAAAGCGGCGCGCTCGTCTCGTCCGCGCTCGGGGGCGAGACTGTTGGCGCGTCGGGCGCGGCGGGCGGAGCGGCGCGCTCCGCGGCGAGCGTTGACGATGATCGTGCGTCGGAGTCGGCGTCGGTCGCGGGTCGCCCGTTGTCGAGCGGGCGGACGCGGATCGTGAGCGGGCGCTCGCCCGGCGCTCCTGAGTCGTCCTGCGCGGCGTCGGCGTCTTCGGCGACGGAGCGGAGGAAGTCCTCGAACTCCGCGCGGCGGATGCTGTCCGTGGGCGCGCGGTTGGGCGCGCCTGTGTCGTGTGGCGAGAGCGCGTCCGTCCCGGGGCGCGGGAGGGAGAGCGGGACGGTGGAGGCGCTGGGCGAGACTTCGCCCTCGCCGAGATCGTTCGACGCGCGCGGCAGCATCGCGCCGCACATGCGGCAGAAGCGCGCCTCGGCGTTCGAGACGAACCCGCAAGCTGGACAGGTCTTCGTCATCTGTAACTCGGTACGTCTGCAAACGTACCCGGACGGCGACCGAAACGAACGACGCGCGCCTTCAACTCTCGACGCGCGTCGCAAGATCACTTTCGCACGTTGTCACTCGCGCACGACGACCGTGCCCGCGACCATGTCGTGCAGCGCGCGCCCCTCGCGGCTGAACGCGGCGAGCAGGAAGCCCAACCCGAGCGTCAGAAGCGACAGGAGGTAGCCGACCGTGTGGCGCAGCAGCGCGCGCCCGAAGCCGACGCGCTCGCCGTCCCGGCGCTCGACGCGCAAGCCCGTCGCCCACTTCCCCACGGTGCGCCCGGTGAACGCGGGCAGGACGACGAGATCGAGCGCGGCTATGACAGCGGCGGCGACGAGTCCGACCGTGATCGTCATGTCCGCCGCCGTGCGCGAGCCGAACAGGCGCGCGAGCAGCGTCGAGAAGGCGACGACGACCGTGACGAGCAGGTAGTCAATCAGCAGCGCCCCGCACCGCAGCGCGAACGGCGCGCGCTCGTGCGCGTACACGCCCGCGTCGTCAACGGCGACGACGCGCGTCGCGCGCGCGCTCTCGCGCGCCTCGATCCGCTCGGCTTGTTCGATGCTACTCATTCCGTCAGTAGGCGGTAGGCGGTAGGCAGTTAAAGCAGTTTGTCTTAACTGCCTACCGCCTACTATCCGATTAAAAAATGCAGCGTCGTCTCGCCGAGCCGCAGCTTGTCGCCGCTCTCAAGCGCGCGCGGCTGGTGCGGGGCGAGGCGGAGCGTGTCGTTGACGACCGTGCCGTTGACGCTCCCTAAGTCTTCGACGAGGTAGGTGTCGCCCTTGCGGAAGATGCGCGCGTGGCGGCGGGAGATTTTCGTCTGCGGGTCGAAGCGCGAGAGGTCAACTTCGGGGAAGATGTTGGAACTCGGATCGCTCCTGCCGACCAAGCTCGACTCCTTCTGCAACATGAACGAAGAATCAAGCTCCGTCGTCCCCGCGACGACGAGCTTGGCGGTGGCGCGCGCTTGCCGCAGCGCGGCGGACGAGACAGCCATCGGCTGGCGCTGACCGCAGTGGGCGCAGTAAACGTCGTCCGCCGCGATGCGACCGCCGCAGAAGCCGCAGTAAACCATCTCGACCTGCATGGTCTTGAGGTTCGCGCTCATGTTGGCGTGCGCCATGCCGTAGGTGACGCGCCCGGCTCTCAGGTGTTCGAGGTGGTCGGAGAGCACGTCGCGCATCTCGGCGGCGGAGCGGAAGCGGCCTTCGGGCTTGTACTCGACGGCGCGCATCAGAATCTGCTCCATCTCGTTCGAGATGGACGGCGCGATCTGTCGCGGGCGCGGGTTCTTGTTGAAGTCGAAGATCAGAAGCGGGTTGTCCTGCGGGTCCGCGCCCGTCAGGAGGTGGAACATCGTCGCGCCTAAAGAGTAGATGTCGGAGCGCGGCTCGACCTTGCCGCTGAACAGTTCGGGCGGCGCGTAGCCCATCGTGCCGACCGCCGTGACGCCCTTCTCCTCCTTCTGCACCCAGCGCGCGATGCCGAAGTCGATCAGCATGACGCGCCCCGAATTTCCGTCGATCATCAAATTCGCGGGCTTGAGATCGCGGTAGATGATCGGCGGGCTCTGCTTGTGCAGGTAATGGAGCACGTCCGCGATCTGGCAGCCCCAGTCGGTGACGGTCTTCTCGTCGAGACGACCGCCGGGCGCGTTGCGCAGGCGCGCGAGGAAGTCGCCGCCGGAGATGTACTTCATGACGAGGTAGAAGCGCGCCGCCGCGTCGTCGTAGAAGTAGTCGTAGATGGTCGGGATCGATTGATGTTCGAGCGAGGAGAGGAGCATGGACTCGCGGCGGAAATCGTTGACCGCCTTCTCGTGCTGCGACTCGTCTATGTTCTGCTGGATCATCTCCTTGACGGCGCGCGGCTGATCGCCGAGGTTCTTGTCCTTGGCGAGGTAGACCGCGCCCATGCCGCCGCCGCCGATGCGCCGCACGATCTCGTAGCGCGAGTAGAGCAGCGTCCCCGCGTCGAGCGGCTTCGACATCGAGCGCCGCCCGCCGCCGGTCGAGCCGCCGCGCACGGTCTCGGCCGGCGCGCGCGGCTTCGCGTACTCGCCGCTCGTGTCCGCGCCCCGGCCGCCCACGCCGTCCGTCGAAGCCGCGCCCGCCCCGCCCCCGCCCGCCGCGCGCGCGGACGACTCGGACGCAGACGGCTCGACATTGAGCGACGCGGGCGGCGCGACATCGCCCGTCGAAATGTTCTGCGACGGCGACGCGCCCGCCGACTCATCCGCCGCGCCCTCGTCGCCAGCCAGCGACGCGGAGCCCGCGAGCCCCGCAGACTCGACGGCGCGCGCCACGGCCGCGCCCGCGCCGTCGCCCGACGACGCGACGCTCACGGGCGCCGCGCGCGGCGGCTCGTCGGCTTCGAGCGCGGCGGAGTCGGGAGACGAGTCGGGAGACGCCGCGTCGTCAACGCCGTCCGCCGGCGTCGCGGACGACGCGGGATCGCCCGCCGCGTTCGGCTGCGCGCCCGCGTCGAGTAGATCTGAGGCGCGCGCTTCGCCAGCGCCGCTCGCGCTGAGCGCAATACCGCAGTCGCCGCAGAAGCGATCCGCGTCGGTGACTTGCGCGCCGCACTGTGGGCAGGAAGGCATCTTCGAACCGAGAATGCAGAGCTCAGAATGCAGAATGCAGAATGCAGAACTCAGAAGGAGAGAGAGCCACGCTTATTCTGACGCCTGAATTCTGTATTCTGAATTCCCCTCTCCTACTTCACCACTTGGAATCTCAAAAACGTCTTGCCGATGATGATCTCGTCGCCGTCGTTGAGGGGCTGCCGGTCGCCGGGGAGCAGCCGCCGCCCGCGGTTGATGAACGTGCCGTTGGTCGAGCCGAGGTCTTCGATGAAGTATTGCGAGCCGCGGCGCGTGATGCGCGCGTGGCGGCGCGAGACCTTCGCCTCCGGGTCGTCGGCGTCCAAGTCAACGTCGGGGAAGATGCCGCTGTCGGCGTCCCAGCGACCGATGTAAGCCTCGTCCTCGTGGACGGGAAACTCTCTCCCGGCGGAGCGACCGCGGTTGATCGTCAGGACGGCGTGCGCCGTGACGGGCGCGCGACCCTGCCCGACTGCGCCCGCCGCCTGCGCCGTGCGGACGACGGGCGCCGCCGTTGCCGGATCGGGGAAACTGATCACGGCGTGGCTGCCGTTGTCGCCGCCCGCGCTCGCACCGGGCTGCGCGCCCGCGTTCGTGTTCGACGCCCCGCCGCCCGCGTGCGACGACGCGCCCGCCATCGAATTCGACGACGGCGCGGCGGGGCGCGACTGCGACGCGCCGGGCTGCGACTGCGGCGAGCCCGGTTGCGACGGCGCGCGCGAAGGCTGCGGCGGCGGCGGCGGCTGGGTCGGCGGCTGGTAAGGGCGCGGCGCGTCGGCGCGCTGACCGCGCTCCGGCTCGCCCGTCGGCTTGAAACTCTGCGCCACGGGGCGCACGTTCGCGCGGCGCGGCAGGGGCTTGCCGCACTCGACGCAGGAGTGCGCGCCGTCCCAGTTCTCCGCACGGCAACTCTCGCAGATGATCATCTTTTTTCGTCGCCCCCCGCCGCTCGGCGGACACCCCCGCGCGGCGTCGGTCATCTAAATAATTCGGCTGTGCCTGTTAACGAACGCCGCCGCGGAAGCGTTCTTAATTGTAGCGCGAAAGGCGTGGGACGTGGAAGAGCGTGACAAGTGACGGGTGACAAGTGACAAGTAAATCCGAGCCCGCCGCCCGCTCACGCCGATCCCTTCGTCCTGCATATCACTCTTCACTCGTCACTGGTCACGCTCTTTTGAAACTGCGCGGCGGATTCCGACGTAGAAGGTGTGGCGGCGCGCGGCGACTTGGCTTCGCGCGAGGGTTGCGGGAGAATCACAGCTTGACCCGACGCGGCTTCCCGACGAGTTATTAACTTCCCCAGAGTAGAAGGAATTTTGTTGAGATGGCTTTGAGCCGGAAGAAGAAGATCATCATCGCGGTCGCGGCGGTCGCGGTCGTCGCCGTCGTCGTCATCGTCAGCGTGCTCGCCGGGGGTAAGGACGCGCCGGAAGTGACGGTCGTCAAGGTGACGAACAAGCCGGACCTGCGCTCGACCGTCACGGCTTCGGGCGAGGTGCGCCCCGTCAAGTTCATCAACCTGACGAGCGAAGTCTCCGGTCGCATCGAGCAGATTTTCGTCAAGGCGGGCGATCCCGTCACGGTCGGTCAGCCGCTCGTCCGGCTCGATCCGACGCAGCTCGAATCCAGCCAGGAGGCGCAAGCCGCCGCCGTGCAGGCGTCCTACTCGGACGTGCAGAACGCGCGCCAGCAGGTCATTTCCGCCGAGACGAACGTGCAGCAGGCGCAGCAGTCTTTGAACGCTTCGGAGGCTTCGCTCGCCGCCGCGCAACAGCAGGTCGTCACGGCGCAGACGAGCGTGGATCGCGCGCGCGTTGACTTAAACACCGCGAAGCGTGAGCTCGAACGCCAGCGCTCGCTCGTCGAGGCGGGCGTCTCCTCGCGCTCCGAGTACGACGCGGCGAACGACCGCTACCAGACGGCGCAGGTCGCCCTGCGCACGGCGCAGGAGCAACTGAAGCAGCAGACCATCGGGGTGGAGGAGGCGAAGGCGCGCGTCAACCAGCAGCGCGTCTCCGTGACGGACGCGCGCAACGGCGTCAAGCGCGCGCAGGTCGGGGTGCAGACCGCCCAGGCGCACGCCAACCAGCAGCAGGCGTTCCTGCGCGGGCAGACCTCGCAGCGCTCGAAGGCGACGCAGGTCTCGCCGCTCACGGGCGTGGTCGCCGACATCCCCGCGCGCGAGGGTCAGTTCGCGCTCGCGAACTTCCAGACCACTCCGCTGATGACGATCGCGGACATGTCAGCGATCAACGTCGAGGTCAACGTGGACGAGACTTCGATCAAGGAGGTCGAGGTCGGTCAGCCCGTCAAGGTCAAGGTTGACGCGACGGGCGAGCGCGAGCTCGACGCGAAGGTCTCGCAGAAGAACCCGCTCGCGGTCTCCAAATCCGACACCTCGGGCGGCGGCTTGACGAGCCGCGTCAACACGCAGGAGGCGAAGGAGTTTAAGGTCGTCGTCGAGCTGGACAAGTCGAAGATTCCCGACGACGTGTGGAACTCGCTTCGACCGGGCATGACGGCGACCGCCGTGATCACGACGAAGACGAAGCAGAACGTCGTCGCCGTGCCGCTGCAAGCCGTCATCGAGAAGCCGCCGCCGACGCCGCAGCCGGGCGCGAAGGGCGCGGCTCCGACGCCGCAGCCGCAAGCCTCGCCGGGCGAGAAGCCGAAGGACATCAAGGGCGTTTACGTCGTCGAGAACAACAAGGTGCGCTTCGTCCCCGTCGAGACGGGCATCACCGGCGAGTCCGACATCGAGATCACGAGCGGGCTCAAAGAAGGTCAGGAGATCATCACGGGTCCCTCGCGCGTGATGCGCACGCTCAAGGACGGCACGACGATCAAGCGCGCGACGGGCAGACCCGGCGCGGCGAACGCCAACAGCGAGGCGAAGTAGCGAAGATGAGCACGACACTGACCGAGCCGACGACCGACGCGGCGAACGCGCCAGCCCTCGCGCAGGAGGACGTCCACAAGACGCCTCCCGGCGCAGCGCCCCGCGCGCTCATCGCCATGCGCGACATCTGGCGCACCTACCAGATGGGCTCGGAAGAGCTGCACGCGCTGCGCGGCGTCTCGTTTAACGTCGAGCGCGGCGAGTACGTCGCCATCATCGGGCCTTCGGGGTCGGGCAAGTCAACGCTCATGAATCTGATCGGCTGCCTCGACACGCCGACCAGGGGCGAGTACTGGATCAACGGCAAGCTCGTCTCCGAGATGGACGACGACGAACTCGCGCGCATACGCAACAAGGAGATCGGCTTCGTCTTCCAGACCTTCAACCTGCTCGCGCGCGCCACCGCCCTGCACAACGTCGAGCTGCCGCTCATCTACGCCGGGATGTCATCAGCCGACCGCCACGAGAAGGCGAAGCAGTCGCTCGCCGCGGTCGAGCTCGCCGACCGCATGACGCACAAGCCGAACGAGCTGTCGGGCGGGCAGCGCCAGCGCGTCGCCATCGCGCGCGCGCTCGTCAACCACCCCTCGCTGCTCTTAGCCGACGAGCCGACGGGCGCGCTCGACACGCACACCAGTTACGAGATCATGAACCTCTTCGAGAAGCTCCACGAGGAGGGCAACACGATCATCGTCGTCACGCACGAGCAGGACATCGCCGCCCGCGCCCACCGCATCATCCACATCCGCGACGGGCAGATCGAGAAGGACGAGCGGATCAAGTAGCGCGACTTGCGCCACCGCTTCCGGTCACTTCGCCGCCGCGCGGATGCGCTCGAAGACCTCGATCAACTCGTCGAGCTTCGGATCGAGAAGCCGGGAGAGTTCGGGAGACACGCCGCCGAAGCCTTCGAGCTTGGCGGCGTGCGTGTCTTCGAGGATCGCCCAGAGGACGCTGAAGAGCCCGAACAGGAGGCGGCGCACGTCCTCGCGCCGCGCCTCCAAACCGAAGCGGTCTCGCAATTCGCTGATGATCCCGCGCGCCTCGCCCGTCAGAGACAGCACGGCGCTCTTCTGTTCTTCCGTCAGATCGTTTGTGACCTGAAACACCGCGCCGCGCGTCGGCTCGCCCGCGGCGAGTCGTTCCACGTCGCAGAGGTGGCGCTCGATCATGCCGAGGCGCGTCGAGAGGGCGCGCCGCTGGTTCTCGTTCAAGACGCTTTGCGGTCTATCGCTCATACGTGCTGCCGCGTGGGCGCGCGCCCGCTCTCGTTAAGGGCTGAGGCGACGCGCCCGATGTCCGCGCGAATCCGCGGCGCGTCGCCGACGCCGCCCGCCGTCAGGCGTTCGACCGTCCCGACGAGTTCGTCGAGGCTCCGCTCCGCCGTCTCGCCGGCGCGCGCCATCGCCGCGCCGACGCTCTCGCCCCACTGGTGAGTCAGGCGCGAGAGGTTCTTCTCGACTTGGTACGGCACCTTGCCCGCGAAGTGGCGCTCGACGAGCCCGCGCACGACGAACATCGGGATCACGGGCGAGAGCAGCTCCCAGTTCCTGTCGAACACGCGCCCGATGTGAACGTCGGGCTGCCGCGGCTCTTCGACGCGAATCTCCAGCTCGGTCGTTCGCAGCGGGACGCCGTATGCCCGCACGGCTCTCTCCGAAAGCCTGTCGCGGAAATTTTGCAGCGTGCGCGACACTTGCGTCCTCAACTTTTCCAGAGGGACGACGAGCCGCGCACGCTCTTCGTCTGAGACGGTGAGCAACTCTTGCGAGAGGGTGCGCCGCAGCCACGCCTCGAACGATTCGAGCGCGAGGTTCAGGCTTTTCGCCCATCGGGGGAACTCTGTCTTGAGACCGTCGAGCAGCCGCTCTTCCAACTCGCGCCGGTGAGTCTTCAGGCGCGCGGAAACGTAATCGCGCAAGCCGCCGCGCGCTTCGCGCACCACGAGGCGCAGCTCGGCTTTCACGTCGTCGAGCGCGCCCTTCTCGCCGACGACCTGACGCGCGAGCGCCGCGCGCTCCGACGCGAGAGACTCGGCGGCTCTCAGCGCGAGCGCGAGGTAGTCGTGGCACTCGCGCAGCAGGGTTTCGAGTTTTCGTTCGAGCGCGGCGCGGCGCTGCTCCTTAAACTCTGCGAGCGCACCTTTGATCAACTCCTCTTCAATTAGCGCCCTGAATCGCTCGCCTGACGCGCGCACGGAGTAGGGGAAGATCGGCGGGGCCGAGCCGAAGGCGCGCGTGAGCTGCGCGCGCATGAAGTCGAGGACTTCGGCGCGCTCGGAGTCTGTGAGCAGGTCGGCTTTGGTGAGCAGGACGGAGACGTTCGGCGTGTACTGTCGGAGGCTCTTGAGCAGCGCGAGGTCGTGCTCGGAGAGCGGCGTGTCACAGCTCACGGCGACGAGCGCGAGCCCGACGCGCGGGAGCCACGCGAGGGTCTCCTCCGTGCTGTGCGCGAGCGCGCTCTCGAGACCGGGCGTGTCAACGAAGCGGAGATTGCCGAAGGGCGCGAGCGCGGGCAGCTCGACCGCGAGGCGCGAGACCCGCTTGACGTTTCCGGGGTTCCCGACCTCGGCGACGAAACCGCGGATGTCCGCGACTAAGACCTCTTCGGCGCGACCGTCGAGGAAGTGTACGACCGCCCGCTCGTGCGCGCCGTAAACGATCTCCGTGACGACAGCCGTCACCGGCGTGACGCCGGCGGGCAGAACGTCCCTGCCGAGAAGGTGGTTGAGGAAGCTGCTCTTCCCCGCCTTGAAACGCCCGAGGACGGCGACGCTCAGATCGTCCTGCGCGGCGACCTCGCGGCAGCTCGCGAGCAGCGGTTCGAGCGGCGCGAGGCGGTAGCGCCGCGCGAGTTCGGAGACGAGTTCTAAGATTCCATCGTCCGCACGGTTCATCAGTGCTCGGCGTCGCCCGCCTCTTCCGCCGCGTGCGAGTGCGTGTACTTGATGATCTCCACGTCGGAGAGCACGACCAGCCCCTCGTCCACCATCTCGTCGAGCACCGGGAGCACGCGCCTGATCTTCTCTTCCGTGTCAATGACCGAGATCATCACGGGCAGATCGGTCGAGAGCGAGAGCCAGCCCGACTTCTTGTGCAGGCGCTGCTGCGCGCCGTAGCCCATCACGCCGCGATAGACGGTCGCGCCCGCCACGTCCATCATCCGCAGCTTCTTGACGATCGCCTCGTGCAGCGGCTCGCCCTCCCAGCGGTCGTCCTCGCCGATGTAGATGCGCAGCATCTTGGCGCTGCCTTCCAGCTTCTCGTGCTTCATCGCGTGACCAGCCTCTTCCCCCGCCCCGTGCCTGCTGAACTTGACGACTTCCGTGTCCTGCACCTCGATGAGCCCCTTCGCCACCATGTCGTACACCCACGGCAGCAGCGCCTCGATCTTTTGCGCGGAGTCCACCGCCTCGATCCGCACGGGCACGTCCTCCGTCAGGCTGAAGACGCGCGCCTCGTGGAGCGTCCCGCTCGCGCCGTAGCCCGCGACGGCGCGCGTCACGGTCGCGCCCGCGCAGCCGTGGCGTTGCAGGAAGCGCACGACCGCCTCGTAAACAGGCTCGCCGCGGTACTTCTCCTGCTCGTTGACGTAAACGACCAGTTTCTTCGCCGCGCCCCGCTTAAGCATGAGACTCGTGCCCTCCTCCGCCCGCGGGCGCGCGCGCGACGAGCGTCGTCGGTCGCACCTCGACCAGCCCGTGCTCGCCGAGCATCTCGGCGACGCGCTCGGCGGCGCGCGCGATCTCCTCGCCCTCGCCGACGGCTTCGACGACGAGCGGCAGGTTCTCCATCGTGATCTCGTTCAGGTCGGAGTGGATGCGCCGCTTGAAGCCGTAGCCCATCACGCCCTTCGTCACGGTCGCGCCCGCGACGCCGCACTCGCGCAGGACGCCGAGCACGACTTCGTACAACGGGCGCTTGCCGCGCCGCTCGTCGGCGCCGACGAAGACGGTCAGCTTCGACGCGGGCTGCGGCTCGGGAATCATCTCTTTTCTTTCATCTTCACGGGTTGATCCGCGCGCCGCCCCGACTCTTCATCTCTCGCCGAATCGCTGTTGTCAAGTTGCGCGCCCGGCGTCGCGTCGTCTGTCTCCGCCTGCCGCCGGACGCGCCGGTAGGCGGTGCCCGTCATCGCGTGCGCCCCTTCGACCCTGCGCGCGGCGAAGATGCCGAGCCACACGGCGGCGAAGCCGACGGCGAAGCTCAGCAGGACGTTGAGCAGCGCGCGGACAAAGTCCCTGTCCTCGACGAGCCGCGCCGTCTCGTACTCGAAGGTCGAGAAGGTCGTGTACGCGCCGACGAAGCCGACGGCGACCGCCAGGCGCACGTGCGGGCTGATGTTCATCCGCTCGGTCGCCATCGTCAGAAAGAAGCCGAGGACGAACGAGCCCGTCACGTTGATGACGAACGTCGCCGTCGGGAACGGCGCGGCGGCGCGCGAGAGCGCGGAGCCGCCCAGGTAGAAGCGCAGCATCGCGCCCGCCGCCCCGCCCAACGCGACCGCCAGATAGTTCGTCAGCGTCCCCACCTTCGGCTCCTTGCGATAACAAAAGACTCCTCATCACCTCGCGCGCCCCGAAGACGCGCGGCGTGATCAGGAGTCATCAGTCCGACGTGCGGACGGTTATACGGCGAACTCCATCGCCCGATTTGCGGGAGCATCTTACACCAGAGCGCGCGCGGAAGGATACTTCGTCCGGCGGACGACCGTTTGCCTGTCTTCACCACTACCATCCACGGCTCGCCTCGCGCCGCCTCGCGTCTATCGCCTCCGCGCTCACAAAGCTCGTCCTTTGCCTTCCGTCCCTTCTGCAACTAAAATTCCCTTTTCGCGTACTAACTCCCCGTGAAACTGATCGAGACACTGAAGCTCGCGCTCTCCGCCATCTGGGCGCACAAGCTGCGCTCGGCGCTGACGCTCTTAGGGATGATCATCGGCGTCGCCGCGGTCGTCGTCGTCGTCTCCCTGATTCAGGGCTTCAACGCCTACGTGGACGAGAAGATCGCCAACATCGGCTCGAAGACCTTCAGCGTCTACCGCTTCGACTTCTTCAAGGACTTCAAGAACACCGACACCATCGCCGCCGCCCAGCGCCGCAACAAAGAGCTGACGATGGAGGACTACGACTTCATGCGCGCCCACGCGCAGCTCATAGACAAGCTCGGCGCGCGCACCTTCCCCTCCCCCAAGCAGTTGAAGTACGAGAATCAGGTGCTCGACGCCGTGCCCGTCCAGGGGACGACCGCCAACGTCGCCGACATCGAGAAGCTCGACGTCGCCGACGGGCGCTATTTCACCGAGCAGGAGGACGAGGCGGGCGCGCGCGTCGCCTTCCTCGGCTCGGACGTCGCCCAGAAGCTCTTCCCCACGGGCACGGTCGTCGGCAACGAGTTCAACATGGGCGGGCTGCCGTTCCGCGTCGTCGGCGTCGCCGAGGAGAAGGGCACGGTCTTCGGTCAGTCGCAGGACAGCTACATCAACATCCCGATCAAGACCTTCGAGGTCGTGGTCGGACCCTTGACGGGCAGGCGCGGCGTCTTCTTCGAGGGCACGGCGCGCTCGGACGAGCTCTACAACGACACGGTCGAGGAGGCGCGCTCGATCATGCGGCTGCGGCGCAAGCTCCCCGGCAACGAGCCCGACAACTTCGCCATCATCACGCCCGACGCCATCACCGGCTTGCGCGACCGCATCTTCGGTCCGATCTTCATCATCGCCTTCGCCGTGCCGGCGATCGCGCTCGTCGTCGGCGGCATCGTCATCATGAACATCATGCTCGTCTCCGTCACCGAGCGCACGAAAGAGATCGGCATCCGCAAGGCGCTCGGCGCGCGCCAGGCTGACATCCTCAAGCAGTTCCTCGTCGAGTCCGCCGCGCTCGCCGCCATCGGCGGGGCAACCGGCGTCCTGATCGCGTGGTTCATCGGCTTCATCGTCTCGGCGTACATCATCAAGACGTACCTCTCCGTGGGCGCGATCATCCTAGCGATAGGCTTCTCCGGCGGCATCGGCATCGTCGCCGGGCTGCTCCCCGCGTGGCGCGCCGCGCGCCTCGATCCGATCGAAGCGTTACGTGCTGACTGACAACTGACGACGGACGGTTGGCAACTAAAAGTTGTTGACTTATGAAACTACTCCGCAGCGACATCTACGAGAACTTCGCGATGGCGATCCAGACCCTGCGCTCGAACAAGCTGCGCTCGGTCTTGACGGTCGTCGGCGTCGTCATCGGCGTGGTCGTCGTCATGTCCATCGCCTCGATCATCAGCGGCGTGGACGTGGCGGTCAAGAAGGAGGTCGAATCCTTCGGCACGCGCTCGATCTTCATCTACAAGTTCGACATCGGACCGCGCACGTCGCAGCTCACGCGCGAGGAGCGGATGCGGAAAGACTTGACGTTCGACGACTCGCAGGCCATCGCGCAGCTCCCCTCGGTCGAGCTCTCCGTGCCGTTCCTGAACATCACCAACAACTTCTTCGGTCAGAAGCTGATGGTCGGGCGCAAGGGCAAGACCTCCGCCTCCGTGCGCCTGCAGGGGACGCTCCCCGAGTACGAGCGGGCGGGGGTCTGGAACCTGCAGGACGGTCGCTTCTTCACCAAGTTCGAGAACGACACGAACCGGCAGGTCTGCGTCATCGGCTCCTCGGTCGCCGACGACTTCTTCCCCTACGGCTCGCCCGTCGGCGAGACCATCCAGATCGGCGGGCAGGACTTCACCATCGTCGGCACGCTCCAGAAGCGCGAACAGTTCGGCGGCGGCGAGGGCAGCAACGACGAGAACAACGTCATCTACGTCCCCTACGAGGTGGCGCACAAGCTCAAACCGAACGCCGAAGACCTCTTCATCATGGCGGTCGCGCGCGCCGGCGAGATGGATCAGGCGAAGGATCAGATCGAGGACTTGCTGCGCCGACGCCGGCAAGTCCCCTTCGACAAGCCCAACAACTTCGGGCTCGCCACCGCCGACTCCATCGTCGAGAGCTTCCGCTCGATCATGGCGGGCGTCGCCATCGCCATGATCGCGATCTCCAGCGTGGGGCTGATGGTCGGCGGCATCGGCGTGATGAACATCATGCTGGTGTCCGTCACCGAGCGCACGCGCGAGATCGGCGTGCGCAAAGCCATCGGCGCCAAGCGCAGCGACATCCTCTGGCAGTTTCTGATCGAGGCGATGACGCTGACGGGCTTCGGCGGGCTGACGGGCTTGCTGATCGGCTGGGGCTTGTCGCTGCTGATCCGACTCTTCATGCCGTCCTACATCCCGACGTGGGCTCC
>JAIVGV010000122.1 GCA_020201365.1 Acidobacteriota bacterium | reverse complement strand
GGTTCGAGGGGCTGATGACGATGACGACCTTCGTGCGCGGCGTGAGCTTGCGTCGGAAGTCTTCCGCGTCGAACGAAAAATCTTTCGACGCGGGGAGCTTGTAGAAGACGGGCGTGCCGCCCGCCATGCGGACGATCACGGGGTAAGCGACGAAGCCGGGGTCGGGCAGCAGCACCTCGTCGCCCTCGCCGACGAGCGACATCAGCGCGAGATACAGAGCCTCCTGCGAGCCCGCCGTGACGACGACGCGCTCCGGCGTCGCCGCCATGTGCGGGTAGTCGTTCGCGATGAGCGCGCGCAGGGCGGGCAGTCCCGCGTGCGTCGTGTAGCCGTTCTGCTCTTCTAACGCGACGCGCGCCGCCTCGCGCCGCACCACGTCGGGCGTCGGCAAGTCCGGCTCGCCGAGACCGAGGTTGACGCTGCCCGGCAGCGCGCGATCAAACAGCGCGCGGATCGCGCTCTTCTGAATCCCGCGCAGACGCGCCGGCGGCTCGAACTCTGCGACTGTCTTTGCGCTTCCCATTAATGCATCCTAGCGATGAATTATTCTCAGAAGCCGACTCAAAGGTCTTAGCTCCGTAGGAGCGAAATGTTTATAGCACCACGCGCCCCCGACGTCTTTTAAGCTCCGTAGGAGCGACATGTCGTCCCTACGGCTCTTTTCAAACAGCCTCAAAGAGAAAGCACTTACTGTTTACTCGCTGCTTCGCGTAGCTTTCTCTCTGCTCGCTCGAATTCTTCTGGGCGCAGTTCGATAACTGAGGCGCGCATGAGCGAGCGGACGAGATCGCGTTCGCCCGTACTGATCTCGTCAATGTGTACTCCGTCGGAAACTTCCAAGTTAATCAGGTAACTGACATCGACGCGATAAGGGAAGCGGGCTTCGTGACCTCCTTCGTAAACCTCGCTCGTTACCTCCGCGAGCGCGAACACGCGCTTGCTTCCTCCGACGGCGTAGAGCACGACGTAATCGCCGGGGTGAATGCGGCGCGGTCGTCTGTTCTTAGCGAAATCTACAAAGTTCCACTTGTATCTGCCGTGCGCGGGGCTCTCTATCATGCCGATCATCTTCAGCCAGTAAACCATCGCGCCGCCTCCTTCGCTCAACGTAAAAAGTCTTCCAACTGCACCGAGCGGTCGGTCTTCTCGTCGCGGTACTTCACGATGACGGGCGCGTAAACCGAGAGCCCCCACGCGCGCCCCTGCTCGGATGTGACCGCGCGCGCGCCGGGGACGACGACCGCGCCCGCCGGAATCTCAAGCCCGCGCTCGCCCTCGCGCTTGTAAACCTCCCCGCGCACGAGATCGAAGACGGGCGTCGAGCCCGTCAGGATCACGCCCGCCGCGAGCACCGCGCGCTCGCGCACGACCGTCCCCTCGTAGATGCCGCAGCCGCCGCCGACGAGCACGTCGTCTTCAATGATTACCGGCACAGCCCCGACCGGCTCAAGCACGCCCCCGACCTGCGCCGCCGCAGACAGGTGCACGCGCTTTCCCACCTGCGCGCACGAGCCGACGAGCGCGTGGCTGTCAATCATCGTGCCCCCGCCGACGTAAGCACCGGCGTTCACGTACATCGGCGGCATGCAGACGACGCCGGGCGCAAGATAAGCGCCGTCCCTCACGCTCGATCCGCCGGGCACGATCCGCACGCGCTCCTCCAGAGTCGTCGCGCGCACCGGGTACGTGCTCTTGTCGAAGAAGCGGAGGCTCGCGTGCGCCGACATCTCCACGAGCGCGCCCATGCGGAAGCCCAAAAGTATCCCGCGCTTGACCCAGTGGTTGACGCGCCACACGCCTTCGCGGTCGCGCTCCGCCGCGCGTATGCGACCGTGATTCAGGGCAGACTTAAACTCGTCGAACGTCGCGCGGTCGTCCGCCGAAAACTCCGCGCCCTCGCGCGTCGCCAACTCTTCGACGCGCTCGCGCAGGCTCGACGTTTGATCGTCGGCGTCGTTCTCCTGTCGCGCCTCGTTCGTCTCAGGCTGCGGCATGGGTCTCACCTTTCAGCAGTCCGAGTTCGTCCAGCACCTCGCGCAGGCGCGCGCGGCTCTTCTCCTCGACGGGTACGAGCGGCAGCCGCAGGTTCTCTTCGACCAAGCCCATCATCGCGAGCGCGGCTTTGACGGGCGCGGGGCTCGACTCGATGAAGTTCGTCTCCATCAGCGGCAGCAGCTCGAAGTGCAGCGCGCGCGCCTCGCCCCATTTGCCGTCGAGCGCGAGCGAGACCATGCGCGACATGAGCGCGGGCGCTTCGTTCGAGGCGACGGAGATGAGACCGTCCGCGCCGAGGGCGAGCATGGCGAGCGTGAGCGCGTCGTCGCCGGAGAGCACGCGGAAGTTCGCCGGGCGCGAGCGCAGGATTTCCATGATCTGCGACATGTTGCCGGAGGCTTCCTTAACGGCGACGATGTTCTCCACGTCGCGCGCGAGACGGAGTGTCGTCTCCGCCGCGATGTTCGACGAGGTGCGACCCGGCACGTTGTAGATGACGACTGGCAGACCCGCGACCGACTCGGCGACGGCGCGGAAGTGCGCGTAGAGCCCGGCTTGCGTCGGCTTGTTGTAGAAGGGCGCGACGACGAGCACGGCGTCCGCGCCGATCTCGCGTGCGGCGCGCGCGTACTCGATTGACGCGGCGGTCGAGTTGCTGCCCGCGCCCGCGACGACTCGCGCGCGCCCGCGCGCCGCTTCGACGGCGATGGAGATCACGCGGCGATCCTCTTCTTCCGTCATCGTCGCGCTCTCGCCCGTCGTCCCGCACGGCACGAGCGTTTTGATCCCGCCCTCGATCTGAAAGTCGAGAAACGGGCGGAACCGCTCTTCGTCAACCGAGCCGTCACGCTGGAACGGCGTCACCAGCGCGGTCATGCAGCCGCGCATCCATTCGACGTTGATGGTCATAACAATCTCCTGACAGACATGAGGCGTGAGTCAGCTCGTAGGAGCTTGAGCTTATCGAGAGTTCTATTCACCGCAGAGGCGCAGAGAACCGCAGAGTTAGCGCAGAGAAGAAACGGATTTCTCTGCGCCCGCTCTGCGAGAACTCTGCGCCTCTGCGGTGAACCTCGCTCGCTCCATGCTCAAGCCTGAACCGACCGCGCATCTACTCTTTCTTCCCGCCCGCCACGATCTCATCAAAAACCTCTGAAAACTCGTACACGCCGCGCCGGCCCTGGACCCAGCGCGCGGCAAGCAACGCTCCGGCGGCGAAGCCTTCGCGGGAGCGCGCGGCGTGTGTCAGTGTAATTTGATCCGCCGCCGAGTCGAAGCCGACGCGGTGTGTCCCCGGAATATGACCGGCGCGCGTGGAGGCGACGGAGATCGCCTTGTCGCCGAGCCGCGCGGCGACGATGTCGCGCAGGACGAGCGCCGTGCCGGAGGGGGCGTCGCGCTTGCGCGAGTGGTGCGCCTCCTCGACGAAGGGCTCGTAACCCTCGACCGCCGCGAACAGCCCGGCGGCGCGCGCGACGACGCGGTAGAAGATTTGGACGCCGACCGAGAAGTTCGCGCCGAAGACGAGCGCGCCGTCGTGATCCGCGACGACGCGCCGCACATCTTCCGCCCGCGCACTCCAGCCCGTCGTGCCCTCGACGAGCGGAACATTAGCGCGCGCGCAAGCCTCGACGTTTCGCGGGACGGCGGGCGCGACCGAGAAGTCTATCGCCGCGTCGTGACCGCGCAAATCTCCGGCGATCTCCGCGCCCGCGCGCGCCGCGTCGCGCGAGGTGACGACGAGACCGATCTCGTCGCCGGCGTCGCGCGCCCGCGCCTCGACGAGCCGCCCCATCGCGCCGTGTCCGAAGAGTGCGAGCCTCATCGCGCCGCACCTCCCGCGTTCGCTTCGTCGCCTGTCGCGCGCGCCGCGCGCGCGTCTTCTTCCGCGCGTGCGAGCAGAGTGCGCGCGAGGCGCGTGTAGATTTCGACGGACTCGACCAGCTCGCGTTTGCTCACGCGCTCCCCGGCGGTGTGGGCGACGAGGATCGAGCCCGCGCCGATGAGCAGGGGCGAGCCCCAGTTCGTCAGGTACGGGATGTCTGTCGTGAAGCGCATGATCGCCTGCTCGAAGCCCTCGACGACGTTGAGCCTGATCGGCTCGTTCTCGGAAAGGTATTCGACGCGGACGCGACCCGCGCCGAGCTGTTCGAGCGTCGCCTTCACCTCGCGCGCGCCCGCGGCGAGCCGGAACTGCAAGACGGCTTCAGCCTCCGCGGCGAGGACGTTCGGGCGCGTCCCGCCGGAGATGGTGCCGACGTTGCAGGTCGTCTCGCCGAAAAGATCGTCGCGAGCCCAGGCGTGCGCGCGCACGTCCGCGAGCACGTCTAACAGTTTCTCAATCGCCGACTCGCCCCGTTCGGGGTAAGCCGAGTGCGCCTCGCGCCCCGCCGCCCTGAGCCGCACGCGCAGCGAGCCCTTCGTGCCCGCGGCGAGTCGGTTGTCGGTCGGCTCGCCGTTAATCAGAAAACGACAGTCGCGCGCCCACTCGTGCGAGTTCGCCGCGCGCGCGCCGTCGCTTCCCATCTCTTCGTCAACGGTGAAGAGCAAGCCGACCTCCGAGACGCCTTCGGCGCGCAGGCTTTCAGCCGCCGCGATCTGCGCGGCGATGATGCCTTTCGCGTCGCAGGCGCCGCGACCGTGGATGAACTCTTCATCTTCGCCCGACGCGACGTGCGGCGGCACGGTGTCCATGTGCGTCGAGAGGACGACGCGGGCGGGCGTGCTCTTCACTCGCGCCAGGACGTTCGCGCGCCCCGGCGCGATCTCCTGCGTCTCGACTTCGTAGCCGGCGCTCGCGAGGTGCGCGGCGAGGAAGCGACCGACCGCGCCCTCTTCGCCCGTGACCGAAGGGGTGTCGATCAGCCCGCGCGTGAGATCGAAAAGTTCTCGCATCGTGTCGCTCAGCGTGTGACCCCGCGCGCCCCGGCGACGGGTTCGAGTCGGCGCGCGCCGTCTTCCTCCTCGAAGAACGCGGCGTGCAAACGTCTGACCGCCTCGGCGGCGCGCTCCTCTTCGACGACGAAGGTTAAATTGATGTTCGACGCGCCCTGCGAGATGAGCAGCACGTTGATGTCGCTGATCGTGGAGAAGACGCGGGCGGCGACGCCGGGCGTCCACCGGAGCCCCTCGCCGACGATGCAGATGATCGCGCGGCGCGGCTCGACGCTCACGGCGGCGAAGGGCTTTAAGTCCGCGATGATTGCGTCAACCGCCGAGGCGTCTTCGACGGACATCGAGACGGAGACTTCGGAAGTAGTCACCACGTCAACGACGGTGCGGTGGCGGTCGAAGACTTCGAAGAGTCGGCGCAGGAAGCCGAACGCGCCGAGCATCCGCGCGGAGGTGACGTGGACGATGGTCACGTTCGTCTTGTGCGCGATGGCTTTGACCGTGCGCGGCGACATCTCCGTGTCGAAGTAGATGACCGTGTCGTCCGCCTCGGGCTGGCGCGAGTTGCAGATGCGCACGGGGATTTCGCGCACGACCGCGGGGAGAATCGTTTTGGGGTGGAGGACTTTCGCGCCGAAGTAGGCGAGTTCCGCCGCCTCGGCGTAGCTCATGCGCGGGACGGTGCGGGCGGATTTGACCACGCGCGGGTCGGCGGTGAGGACGCCGGTCACGTCCGTCCAGATTTGAATCTCCGCCGCGCCGAGCGCCGCGCCGACGAGCGCCGCCGAGTAGTCCGAGCCGCCGCGTCCGAGCGTCGTCGTCGCGCC
>JAIVGV010000121.1 GCA_020201365.1 Acidobacteriota bacterium | reverse complement strand
GATCAAGGTCACGCTCGTCTCCAGCGATGCCACGATTAGCGACAACACGATCAGCTCGGAGCCGATCCCGAACCCGGCGTACCTGAAGATCGGCAACGTCGGCGTCGTCAGCTACGAGCCGGCGAAGGGCAAGACGCCCGCGACGCTCGTCGTGCGCATCGAGGGGTCGGGCTTTAGCGACGATCTGCGGGCTTCGCTCGGCGTGCTGGTCGTCAAGTCGGCGACCGAGGCGATCCTGAAGATCGATAACCCGCGCCCGGCGGAGGTCGTCGAGCTGACCGACACGAAGACGGGCGCCACCGTCAAGACCATCGTCGTGCGCAAGCCGCCCGCGCAGGACGAGCAGCAGTGAGGCGCGGGCGGCGCGTTTCCGCCGAGGTAGGATCGCCGAAATGAAGATTACGCACGCACACGCACGCGCGCCGAGCCGCCTGGGCGCGCCGCTGCTCGCGCTCCTGCTCGCGGCGGGCGCGGCGGCTCAGGCGGCGACCGACGGCGCGAGCCTTGAGAAGCCGACGCCCTTCCCCGGCGGCGTCGCCGACCCGTCGCGCGGGATCGGCTACACCGCCGACGCGAAGGGGATCATCGCCGTCAGGCTCAGAGACGGCGCGCGCCTGTGGAAGTACGAGGGCGCTTGGCGACCGCTCGTCGCCTCCGGCGGCTGGCTCGTGGCGAGCCGCGCCTCAGCGCCGCAGACGCTGACGGTCGTCGTCCTCGACGCGGCGCGCGCCGCGAGGCAACGACTCAGCGCCGACGTGAAGTTTCCCGAATGGGTCTCGGTCTCGACCTTCGACGGAGAGGTGTTCTCCTACGCCGCAGTCTTACGACACGGCGCGCGCCGCCCGACCGATCTCGTCCTCGCGTGGGAGGCGCACTCGCGCTACAGGGGCGGCGCGAACCCGCCCCCGTTCGTCCTCGAACAGCAGCGGCGGGACGAGACGGGCGCGTGGCTGATTGACCTGACGGGCGGGCGCGTGAGCCGCCTCGCCGAGAGCGACGCGGCGGTCGCCGCCGATTCGTCGCCCCCGTGCCGCGACCGCGAGGCGCTGCGCCGCGAGCCGGGCGCGTCCGAGGCGTGCGCCGTCGGCGCGCGCGCCTACTACTCGGTCGAGACGCCCGCGGGCAAGTGCGCGCTCAGGGCGAGATCGGTCTCGACGGGTCGGCTGCTCTGGGAGCTGCCGCTCGCGTGCAGACCGGCTGCGCGCCCCGGAAGACTCAAGGCTTGAGCCGCCGCCCGAAGGCTCGGCACAAGATCGCAAGCAGAAAATTCTCTCGTCGCAGTCGCGCCCGACGCGCGCGGCTCAAGGACGAGGTGTCGCCAAAATTCACCCCAGCACGCGAGGAGGAGAACGCAAGATGAAACCACTATCGAAGAGGCACTCACCGCCGTCGCCGTCCCGCCGCACGAGCGCGCGCGGCGCGGCTCCGTGGGCGTGCGCGCTGGCGCTCGTGCTCGCCGCCCAGTCGGGCGTCGTCGTGCGCCCGCAGAGCACGCAGCGCGTCACGGACGAGGACGTGGCGCGCATACGTCACATACAGGTCAAGCAGGTCGAAGACCTGAGGTCGGAGTTGGGCGCCAGCAACGAGACGCTGACGCGCATCCCGGAGGGCGCGCTGCGCAGCCGGATACTTGAGATGCGCTACCCCGATCTCCAGCGCGAGCGCGTGAAGTTCATGCTCCTCCGGGAGAGGAACGAGCAGGGCGTCGTGCCAAGCGACGCGCTCCCGAAGGCGATTGAACAGCTCAAGACCCTCCGCCTGCAGACGAGCCGCGACATCGCCAGGATGCCGACGGCTCTCCCCGCCGGCGGTCAGCGCGGCATCACGGCGCGGCTGGTCGTGCCTTTCACCGCCGGGCTGCAGCCGGATCACAGCGGCTGGGAGTCGCTCGGTCCGCGCAACGTCGGCGGGCGCGTCCGCTCCGTCGTCGTCGACCCGCAGAGCCCGAACAACATCTGGATCGGCAGCGTCGGCGGCGGAGTCTGGCGCACGCGCGACGGCGGCGCGACCTTCACCGCCGTCAACGATCTGATGGCGAACCTCGCCATCTCCTGCATGGCGATGGACCCGACGAACCCGAAGATCATCTACGCGGGCACGGGCGAGGGCTTCTACGGGAGCGACTCGATCCGCGGCGGCGGGATCTACAAGACGACCGACGGCGAGAACTGGGACGTGCTGCCGAAGACGGTGGACGCGAGCGCCGGATCGAAGTTCCAGTTCATCAACCGCCTCGCGATCTCGGCGGACGGCAAGGCGCTTTTGGCGGCGACGCGCGAGGGCGTCTTCCGCACCGAGGACGGCGGGACGACTTGGACTCCGTCGCTCCTGACCCAGACGGCTTACGTCGCCTTCCACCCGACCGACAAGTTGAAAGCCATCGCCAGCGGCTTCAACGGCGACGCCTACTTCTCGAACGACGGCGGGAAGACCTGGACGCCCGCCTCGCACGTGGACGCCGCGACGGGGAAGACCGTGACCGCGTGGGGCGCGGCGCGCGTCGAGCTGACCTACGCGCGCAAGAAGCCTTCGGTCGTTTACGCCTCGGTCGATCTGAACTCGGGCGAAATCTGGCAGTCGAGCGACGGCGGCGCGACCTACGTCCAGAAGCGCGCGGCGCGGAGGAATGATCCGACCAAGCCCGCGGAGTTCTTGGGCGGGCAGGGCTGGTACGACAACGCCCTCTGGGCGGGCGACGACAACGAGCAGCTCCTCGTCGTCGGCGGCATCAACCTCTGGAAGAGCGAGGACGGCGGCGACACGCTGACCGAGATCAGCACCTGGTGGAACACCGCCTCGGCGCACTCCGATCAGCACGCCATCGTCGCTGACCCCGGCTACGGCGCGTCGAACCGGCGCGTCTTCTTCGGCGGCGACGGCGGCATCTTCAAGACGGAAGACCTCCCGACCGTCGGCAACGAGCCGCCGGATCAAGATCACGTCCACGGCTGGGTCAGCCTCAACGCCTCGCTCCCCATCACGCAGTTCTACGGCGGCGCCGGGAGCACGACCTCGGGCGTCGTCGTCGGCGGGGCGCAGGACAACGGCTCGCTGCGCTACGTCTCGTCTTCGGGCACGCAGCAGTGGAGCGAGTTCTTCGGCGGCGACGGGGGCGCGAGCGCCGTCGATCCGACCGATCCGAACTTCGTTTACGGCGAGTACGTCTTCCTCAACATCCACCGCAACGCCGACGGCGGCGCGACCGACGACACGCAGGGCGACCGCTACATCAGCGGTCAGTTCTGGAACCCGCAGAAGCTCAACAGCAACGGCTGGAAGGGCGACTGGGACTGGAAGCTCCCGCCCTACCGCATAGACGACGCGATGACGAACCGCGCCCTCTTCATCGCGCCCTTCGTCCTCGACCCGAACAACCCCAACCGCATCCTCGCGGGCGGCGCGCGCCTCTGGCGCACCAACGACGCCAAGACGCCGAACAAGGGCGTCGAAGACCCGAGCGGTCCGAGCGGACCGAAGTGGGAGGTGATCAAGGGGACGATTGACGGCAACCGCCTGATCAGCGCCGTCGCCGTCGCGCCCGGCAACCCCGATCTCGTCTGGGTCGGCTACGAGGGCGGCGAGGTCTATAAGACGGATAACGGGACGAGCGCCGCGCCCTCCTGGCTGCGCGTGGATCAGAACGGCGCCAACAAGCTGCCGCGCCGCTACTGCACGCGCCTGACCGTTGACCCGACCGACCCGAAGATCGTTTACGCGACCTTCGGCGGCTACTCGAAGGGCAACGTCTGGAAGACGACCGACGGCGGCGCGACGTGGAACAGCGTCGGCGGCGCGCTGCCCGAAGCCCCGGCGCAGGCGCTCGCCGTCCACCCCGCCAACCACAACTTCATCTACCTCGGCACGGAGGTCGGCGTCTTCGCCAGCGAAGACGGCGGCGCGCACTGGTCGCCGACCAACGAAGGTCCGACGAGCTGTTCCGTCACAGACCTCTTCTGGATGGGCAACGACCTCGTCGCCGTCACGCACGGGCGCGGCATGTTCAAGATCAACCTCGCCGCCGGCGTCCACTAGCGGCGGCGCAAGCCGCGGCGCAAAAAAAGGGGGCGTCAAAGTTGACGCCCCCTTAACCTTTCGTCCGTTCGATGGAGCCGAGCGGGATCGAACCGCTGACCTCTTGAATGCCATTCAAGCGCTCTCCCAGCTGAGCTACGGCCCCGTCTTTATCAACTTCCGCCGCTTGCGTGGCGAACTGTGAGATTAGCTTAGCGCGCGAAAGTGCGTCAAGCGAGCCACTCACGAGCGGCGGCGCGCGGAGAGGAAGGCGACGGCGAGTCCGATGACGAGGAGCGCGAAGCCGCCCGCCGCGCGCCAGAAGTTGTGGATTTCGCGGACGCTCCCCGAAGATGAGTTGACGACGAACGAGGAGGGCGGCGCGACGAACAGCGCGTGGTAGGCGAGCGCGCCGCCCGCCGCGGCGAGAAGGACGCCCGCGATGATGAGTGGGACGCGCACGGGTTATCTGCCCTTGAACTCGGCTTCGCGCTTCTCTAAGAATGCGCGCACGCCTTCGTCCTTGTCTTGGCTGGAGAAGCAGAGGGCGAAGAGATCGATCTCGCGGCGCAAGCCCTCGTCGAGCGTCGCGCGCGCGGCGGTCTTCACCGCCTCCTTCGCCATGCGGAGCGCGACGGGGCTCTTCTCCGCGATCTCGGCGGCGAGCTTTAACGTCTCGTCCGAGAGCTGTTCGTGCGGGACGACGCGGTTGACGAGTCCGATCCGCTCGGCGGTCTGCGCGTCAATCATCCCGCCCGTCAGGATCAGCTCCATCGCCTTCGTCTCGCCGACGAGGTGCGTGAGCCGCTGCGTTCCGCCGCCGCCGGGGATGATGCCGAGGTTGATCTCCGGCTGACCGAAGCGCGCCTTCTCGCTCGCGATCCTGAGATCGCAAGACATCGCCAGCTCGCAGCCGCCGCCGAGGCAGAAGCCGTTGATCATGGCGATGACGGGTTTGGGGAAGGCGTCAACGGCGGTGAAGAGCGAGCGGGCGGTCATCACGTCGCGCTGCGTCAAGGCGGTGCGCCCCTCGAACTCGGCGATGTCCGCGCCCGCGACGAAAGACTTGTCGCCCGCGCCGGTGATGACGACGACGCGCACGCCTTCGTCCTCGCGCAGCTCGTCGAGCGCCTGCGCGCCCTCCTGCCGCGTCCTGATGTTCAGCGCGTTCAGCTTGTCGGGTCGGTTGATCGTCAAGAGCGCGACGCGGTCGCGGCGTTCGAGCAGAAGGGTCTCGTATGGTGCCATCGGCAACGCTCCTGAGAATGTAAGAATGGAAGCCGCGGCGAGAGACGGGCGCGCGCGGTCGCGCGTGACGCCGCACGCCAGACGCACGACGCGCAAGGGTGCCGCCGTCAAGAGTCTGAGCTCAGAAGCGTCTCGTCTGATCGCGCGGCAACCGCGTCGCCCGCGGCGGGGGCGCGGCTCAGGAGACGGTGAAGCTCGCCGACTTCTGATCCTTCTGCTCGCCGTCCTCGTTCAGCATCAGGACTTCGACCTGCCTTGAGCTTCTCGGAGGCGTTTGAAATCTGCGCGACGGCATAGACCGTGTCCGTCGGGGCAAAGCTGCCGGTCTCCTGGCTGGCGGTTTTATCCTTGCCGAGTTTCACGCTGCTGATGTTGGCGGTCGAAGCGCCGAACTTGCAGCCGAGCGCCGCGGCGACGAGAATCCCCAAGCCGAGCGCAAGGTTTCGTGTACGCATTCTCAGTCTTCTCCTTCGGTAACGGGTCGGTAGGGAAGTGCTGGTAAGAGGCGCGGGCGAGGCTCTCCCGCGCCCGCCGCGCGCCGCCGCGCTTACTGCTGCGGCTCGCCTTCCGGCGCGGGCGCCGCCTGCTCGTCCGCCACCCACGAGACGAACAGTCGCAGCCAGTTCTCCGTCGGCTCAAGGATCGCGACGCCGACGCGCGCCGTCCCGTAGATCGCCGACGAGATGCGCACGACGCGCGCGGTGACTTCGGTCGGCGAGCCGTCGGGGCGGTGCGCGCGCAGATACAACTGCTCGCCGCGCACGACCTTTTGATTCAGGTGGAAGAGCGCGCCGGTCGTCGAGAGGTCAACCGTCTCGGTCGGCTCGCTCCACGCCGCGCCGTCCTCCGCGCGCCCCGACACGACAATCGGCAGCCGCAGCGCCATGCGCAGCGCGAAACGTCTCTCCTCGTTCGGGGGCGTGGACATGGCAGTTTACAGTTTTGAGTCTTCAGTCTTCAGCCGATCCGGTCTTGAGCTTTCAACCCTCCGGCTGAAAACTGCAAACCGACAACTGAAAACTCTCATTCCTTCCACTCGTAGAAGCCCGCGCCCGTCTTGCGACCCAAGCGCCCCTCGGCGACCATGCGGCGCAAAATCTCCGGCGGGCGGAAGGTCTCGCTACCGAGCGCCGTGTGCAGGTACTCGGCGATGGCGAGCCGCACGTCGAGACCGACGAGATCTGTCAGGCGCAGCGGACCCATGGGGTGATTGTACCCAAGTTCCATCGCCGTATCTATATCTTTCGCGCTCGCGACGTCCTGCTCCAGCATCCGCATCGCCTCTAACCCGAGCGCCACGCCGAGCCGCGACGAAGCGAAGCCCGGCACGTCCCTGACCGTGATCGGCTCCTTGCGCATCCTGCGCCCGACCGCGCGCGCCGTCTCCGCCGTCTCCCCGCTCGTCTCACGTCCGACGACGACTTCCAGGAGCCGCATCACGTGAACCGGGTTGAAGAAGTGCATCCCGACGACGCGCGTAGCGTCTTTCGCGCCGGACGCGATCTCCGTGATCGAGAGCGACGAGGTGTTCGACGCGAAGACGAAATCGCGCCGGGCGATCTCTTCGACCTCTCGAAGCGTCGCGCGCTTCAGCCCCATCCGTTCGGGCACGGCTTCGACGAAGAGGTCTGCGTCCGCCGCCTCTTCTAATGAGGTCGCGCCGCGCAGGCGTTGCAGCGCGGCGTCGCGCTCGTCCTCGGTCACCTTGCCGAGCCGGATGCCCTTGTCGAGATTAGACTCGATCGCGCGCACCCCGCGCGCCAGAGCCTCGCGGTCAACGTCGCGCATGACGACGCGGTAGCCGGCCATCGCGGCGACCTGCGCGATGCCGTGCCCCATCGTGCCCGCGCCGACGACGGCGATCATCTCGACGGGGCGTGCCTGTGTCTGCTGAGTCTGCGGCGAGTCCAAGTGTTTGCGGCGCGCTGGCTGCGAGAGCCTTCGCGGATCGTGCGGCGCGTCGCGCGCCTTTGACGTTCGCGCGCGCGACAGCGCGTCCCCCTCGTTCGATCCCCTGATTCGACTACTCCGAGCGCACAGAGTTATACTACACGCGCAAGCGAAAAGGCTACACGAACAACGCACGCGACGCGCACCGCGAACCCTCGCCGCCCGCGCGCGCGCACGCGCCGGAGACTAGAGCCCCGACATGCCCAAAGAGACGCTGCACCGCGAAGTCGTCATCATCGGATCGGGTCCCGCCGGACTGACCGCCGCCATCTACGCCGCGCGCGCCGACATGAGCCCGCTCGTCATCGAGGGACCGCAGCCCGGCGGTCAGCTCACGATCACGACCGAGGTCGAGAACTACCCCGGCTTCGCCGAAGGCATACAGGGACCCGATCTCATGGATCAGTTCCGCAAGCAGGCGGAGCGCTTCGGCACCGAGTTCATCGGCGCTTGGATCGAGACGGTTGATCTTTCGCAGCGTCCGTTCACGCTCCACACGGAAGATCACGAGATCAGGGCGGAGACTCTGATCGTCGCCTCCGGCGCTTCCGCCAAGTGGCTCGGCGTCCCCGGCGAAGCGCCCGCGCCGCAAGGTCTCGGCGGACTCGGCGTCTCGGCGTGCGCGACGTGCGACGGCTTCTTCTTCAAGGGCAAGAAGATCGTCGTCGTCGGCGGCGGAGACACCGCCATGGAGGAGGCGACGTTTCTCACGCGCTACGCCTCGCGCGTCAGCGTCGTCCACCGCCGCGATCACCTGCGCGCGTCGAAGATCATGCAGGACAAGGCGTTCAAGAACGACAAGATTGATTTCATCTGGAACGCCGAGGTGCAAGAGATCATCGGCTCGCCGGAGACGGGCGTGACGGGCGTGCGCCTCTTCGACAACGTGAAGAAGGAAGAATCAATCTTCCCGTGCGAGGGCGTCTTCATCGCCATCGGTCACCAGCCGAACACGCAGATGTTCCGCGGCCGGCTGGAGATGGACGAGGTCGGCTACATCAAGACGTCGGGGCGCTCGATGGCGACGAACATCCCCGGCGTCTTCGCCTGCGGCGACGCGCAGGACAACTTTTATCGTCAGGCGATCACCGCCGCGGGCACGGGCTGCATGGCGGCGATTGACGCCGAGCGCTACCTCGACAACCTGCCCGTCCCCACCCCCACCGGCGAAGAGATCACACGAGAGGGCGAGCGCGTCAGCGCCGATCACGAGACGCTCACCCTGCCCGACGGCGAGACCGTCCCCAACCAGCCCGAAGCCGAAGGCGCGCAAGTGGGCGGCGACTGAGGGCGAGGCGCGAGCGCGAGGCGGAGGATTCGATCACGAAAGATGACGCCGCGACGGGAATCACGACCCGTCGCGGCGTCATCTTTCGTGCGTCGTCGTTCTCGTCGGCGCGTCGTTTGGTTCGTCTTGTCGCTTCGCCGCTTCAATCGTTCACGTCGCGCGTCAGCAACTGTAGCACTTCACCCGGGGCCAGATTTCCTTGAGCGGCGCTTTGGGCTGGCGGCAGACGAAGACGGGCAGGTTGTTCTCGTGCGGCAGCACGTAAGGGTGTGTGAAGACGGCGGCGAGCTCGACCCGGTTAAAAGACTTCTGCACGTCCTCTAGTTTCTCGCCGACGGTGATGACGCACTCGCCCGTGTAGTCGCGCGGTCCCCAGAGAAAATAGTTCTGGTGCTTGCCGATCGCCTTCGGCAGGCCGTAGCGCGCGCCGAAGAAGTCTATCGCGCCCGCCTCGCCGAAGTCGCGCGCGAAGACGGCGCAGCGCGGCTGCTCTTCCGGCGGCAGGCTGTGATAGACGCGCGCCACGGTCTCGGTCATCTCCTGCCAGCCGAACATGTCCGCGTAGTGCTGCGGCAGCTCCGCGAGTCGCAGCTTCTCGGTGCGCGGCGTCTCCAAGCCGAGCCGTCGCTGGTAGCGTATGAAGGTCTCGACGGGGAGGACTGGCAGCGCCATCGGCGCGAGCAGCGCGCCGCCCGCGACGACGACGGCGACCGTCGCGGGCTTCAGCCAGCGCCACGCGCGCGCGCGCGCGACGAGTCGGGCGTAGAAGTCCTCGAACCACACCGCGCCGGAGGCGAAGAGGATCGGATAGACGGGCAGCAGGTAGTAAATCTTCGCGCGCGCGACGACCATCAGCGCGAACATCACGACGTAAGCCCAGCCGAGCGCGCGGAAGGGTTTGCCCTGTTTGGCGGCGAGGTAGAAGTAGAGCCCGGCAGCCCAGACGGGGAAGGTGAGCGGGTGCGTGAGCAGCAGTTGACCTTTGAAGAACTCGAAGGGCGAGAT
>JAIVGV010000120.1 GCA_020201365.1 Acidobacteriota bacterium | reverse complement strand
AGAAAAGCGCGACAGAATTACACAACGATCAGCTTTGTGGTAAGCTGCTCACCCAACGCTTTATCACTCGACGCCGATGCGGTCACTTCCTTTCAGTAACAGGCTCAAGTTGCGGGCACCGGTTAGTGCCGCGGCGACGCGAAGCGTGCTTCTGCCCGCCGCTGCTCTCGCGTGTCTCTTGTCGCCGTCGGTCTGCGCGCAGCAGGCTGAGCCGCAGTCGTCGTCGCCGCCGCCGGTCGTCGTGCAGCCGGGCGCGCCGGGTCAGCCGACGCGCGAGCTGCCGCCGGAGACGAGGGCGAAGCTGCCGCCGCTCTCGGCGAAGGACGTGGAGTTCATGCAGGGCATGATCATGCACCACGCGCAGGCGGTCGAGATGACGGCGCTCATCGAGTCGCACACCGAGAACAAGGAGCTGCGTCTGCTCGGCGCGCGCATCAGCCATTCGCAGTCGGAAGAGATAAAGTTTATGGAGCGATGGCTCACAGCCCGTGGCGAGCCGACTTCGATGCCGACGCACGAGATGCCGGGCATGAGTATGCCGGGCATGGACATGTCGAGCCACCAGATGCTCATGCCCGGAATGCTCACGCCGAAGCAGATGGACGCCTTGAGAAAGGCGAGGGGCGCGGAGTTCGACCGGCTGTTTCTGACCGGGATGATTCAGCACCACACTGGTGCGCTCGTCATGGTCAAAGACTTGTTCGACGCGGCGGGCGCGGGGCAGGACGCCGAGCTGTTCAGCTTCGCGACCGACGTTGACAGCGGTCAGCGCGCCGAGATCAGGATCATGCAGAAGATGCTGGGTGAGAAACCCGCGGAGGAGAAACGATGAGACGAATGCCCACCGTCGCTTTCCGTTTACTAACGGCTTCCCTCGTTCTGTGCTCTTGTTTTGCCGCAAGGGCGCTGGCGCAAACGCCGTCGCCGCAGCCTTCGCCCACGGCGACGCCGGACGCCAAGCCCGCCGACGCGGACGACAACAACCCGTTCGCCGCGCGTCCCGCGCCGCCGCTCCCGCCGGGCATGACCGGCTCGAACGCCGGCGACCCGCGCGCCAAGCTTTCGCCCGGAATGTACGAAGCGGGCGAAACCGCGTCGGGGCTCAAGCACCTCGTGCTCCTGAAAAAGCCGGACGCGTTCGACCTCGGCTCCAACGATCCCGACAGCCCGAAAGTTAACAAGTCCCTCGCCATGCTCGGCGACGACCCCGCGAAGATGCCGAAGCCTCTGAAGCCCGTGATCGCCGGGCTCGCCTTCGCGAACTCCGACATGGCGTTTCAGGGCAACCACCTTTTTTTGGGAAACTTTTACGGCGTCAACATCTACGACATCTCCGATCCGGCGAAGACCAAGCTGTTGACTTCGATGGTCTGCCCGGGCGGGCAGGGCGACGTGTCCGTCTATAAGAACCTGCTCTTCATGTCCGTGGAGATGCCGAACGGGCGAGTGGATTGCGGTACCCAAGGGTTCCCGCTCGACCCGCCGCCCGCCGCCGGGCACGAGAACGAGCCGCACCTGCCCGCGGCGCAAAAAGATCGTTTCCGCGGCGTGAGGATTTTCGACATCTCCGACATCCGCAGCCCGAAGCAGTTGGCGGCGGTGCAGACCTGCCGCGGCTCGCACACGCACACGCTCGTCGTCGATCCGAACGACAAGGAGAACGTTTACATCTACGTCTCCGGCACGTCCTTCGTCCGCCAGAGCGAAGAGCTGGCGGGCTGCTCCGGCGAGGCACCGGACAAAGACCCGAACACCGCGCTCTTCCGCATTGACGTGATCAAGGTGCCGTTGGCGGCTCCGCAGAACGCTAAGGTCGTGTCGTCTCCGCGCGTCTTCATGGACCCGCGCACCGGCGCGATCAACGGCTTGACCAACGGCGGCACGCACGGCAAGGACGGGCTGGAGAAGCCTGCCGACACCAACCAGTGCCACGACATCACGGTCTATTCGGCGCTCGGTCTCGCGGCGGGCGCGTGTTCGGGGAACGGCATCCTGCTCGACATCAAAGACCCCGTCCACCCGAAGCGCGTGGACGCCGTCAACGATCCGAACTATTCCTATTGGCACTCGGCTTCGTTCTCGAACGACGGCAAGAAGGTCGTCTTCACGGACGAGTGGGGCGGGGGCTTAGGCGCGCGCTGCCGCGCCAACGATCCGAACGTGTGGGGCGCGGACGCGATCTTCAACCTGTCGGGCGACAAGCTGCACTTCGCGAGCTACTACAAGATGCCCGCCGCGCAGGGAGACACGGAGAACTGCGTCGCGCACAACGGCTCGCTCGTCCCCGTCCCCGGACGCGACATCGAGGTGCAAGCCTGGTATCAGGGCGGCATCTCCGTGATGGACTTCACCGACGCCGCGCACCCCGTCGAGATCGCCTACTTCGACCGCGGCGCGATTGACCCGAAGATGCTCGTGCTCGGCGGCGACTGGTCGGCCTACTGGTACAACGGGCACATCTACGCCTCGGAGATCGCGCGCGGCTTGGACGTCTTCGAGTTGACGCCGACGCAGCACCTGACGCAGAACGAGCTCGACGCCGCGAAAGCCGTGCGGATGGCTGAACTGAACGTGCAGAACCAGCAGAGAATCGAGTGGCCCCGGAACTTGGTCGTGGCGAAGGCATACCTCGATCAGTTGGAGCGTTCGCAAGCTCTGCCTTCCGACCGGATCGCGGCGCTGCGGCAGGCGATCCAAAAGGCGGAGAGCTCGCGCCTGGGCGCGAAGGATGCGGAAGCACTCAAAGCCCTCGCGCCGTCGTTGGAGCAGAGCGCCGGCGCGTCGAAGAGCGCGGCGGACTCGGCGCGCTTGCGAGCCCTGGCTGACATCCTGCGGCGACCCGCGCTTTAGATCCTTCTCGCGCGAACTCAGCCGCCGTTCGAGCACACGCCGCCGCGCGGCGTGACAACCTCGGAATAACGGACGGCGCGCGCCACTTCGTCGGAAGCGCCGCGCGCCGTCGTCCCGCACGAAATTTCCGCCGCCAGCGAGGAACAAGATGAGAAACCGTTGCCTCCAACGCCTCTTCGTCCGCGCCGCCGCGCTCGTCGCGCTCGCGCTCTCAGTCGCCGCGGTCGCGCAGGCGCAAGTAAAGCCCGGTCGCGATCCCAACCAGCCCGTGGACGAGGAGTACACGCGCAAGATACGCGAGTACACGACCGCGCCCTACTTCTCTTCGCCGCTCGTTGACTACCTGCCCGCGTCGCCCAACGTGCCGACGCCGAAAGCCGTCATCGGCGACGTGGCGGGCGCGCCCGGCAAGCTCCCTTACGCCGAGGACGTTTACAAGTACATGCGCATGCTCGCGCAGGCGAGCCCCCGCGTGCGCGTCTATACCATCGGGCGCAGCGAGGAGGGGCGCGAGATGATCGCCGTGGCGGTCGCCTCCGAGCAACTGCTCGCGCGCATGGACGAGAACCGCGCGCGACTCGCCAAGCTCGCAGACCCGCGCACGATCAACTTGGACGATACGGAAGCCGACCGGCTGGTCGCGCAGTCAACGCCCGTCTATTACATCACGGGCACGATCCACTCGCCGGAGACGGGCGCGCCGACCGCGCTCATGGAGCTGGCTTACCGGCTCGCGGTTGACGAGAGCCCCTACGTCAAGAACATCCGCGACAACCTGATCACTTTGATCACGCCCGTCGTCGAGGTGGACGGTCGCGACCGCATGTGCGACGTTTACAACTGGCATCTGGCGCACCCCGGCGAGAACTACCCGCCGCTCCTCTACTGGGGTCACTACGTCGCGCACGACAACAACCGCGACGCGATGGGCTTGACGCTCAACCTCACGCGCAACGTCCTGAACGAGTACCTCAAAGAGCACGCGCAGGTCTTGCACGACCTGCACGAGTCCGTGCCGTACCTCTACGACAACACCATCGGCGACGGACCCTACAACGCCTGGCTCGATCCGATCCTGACGGACGAGTGGCAGATGATCGGCTGGAACAACGTCTCGGAGATGACGAAGTTCGGGATGCCCGGCGTCTTCGCGCACGGCACGTTCGACACCTGGTCGCCCGGCTACCTCATGTTCCTCGCCGCCACGCACAACGGCATCAGCCGCCTCTACGAGACCTTCGGCAACGGCGGCGCGGACACGGAAGAGCGCACCGTCTCGCCCTCCGAGTACTCGCGCACGTGGTACAGGCAGAACCCGCCGCTCCCGCGCGCCCTCTGGTCGCAGCGCAACAACAACAACTACGAGGAGACGGGGCTTTTGACCTCGCTCCAATACTTCGCCAGCAACGGCAAGCTCTTCCTCAAAAACTTCTACCTGAAGAGCAAACGCTCCGTCGAGAAGCCGAAGAACGAAGGTCCCGCCGCTTACGTCTTCCCCGCGGACGATCCGCGCCCCGGCGCGCAGGCTGAACTCCTGCGCGTGCTCCAACTGCAAGGCGTCGAAGTCTCGCGCGCGACCGCGCCGTTCACGGTCACAGTTAAATCGAAGAAGCGCGGACAGGCAGACGCGAGGAACGCGGCGCAGTCGTCTGCGAACGCGAACTCAAACGCGAACGCGAACGCGGCTCCGAACGCGCAGCTCACGCAGCAGGCGCTCCCCGAGAGCGAGCGGCGCGAGGCGGGCGAGCAGAAGAACGCGAACCAGGCTCCGCCCGCGAGCCGCGAGAACAAGCAGGCGACCGAGGCGCGCACGTTCCCCGCGGGCAGCTACGTCGTCCGCATGGATCAGCCGCACAGCCGCATCGCCGACGCCCTGCTCGACTACCAGTACTGGAGCCCGCGCGATCCGCAGACGCAGCCCTACGACGACACGGGCTGGACTTGGGGCGAGCTTTACAACACGCAGGTCGCGCGCGTCACCGACACGAAAGTTCTGGACGCGCCTCTCGAGCGCATCACGTCGCCCGTCCACGCGCCGGGCGGCGTCACGGGCTCCGGCTCAATTTTTCTCATCAACCACAACGCCGACACCGAACTCGTCACGCTGCGCTACCGCCTGAAGGGTGCGAACATCGAGGCGGCGGAAGAGCCCTTCGACTCGGCGGGGCAGAAGTTCAACCGCGGCTCTTTCATCGTCCGCGGCGTCTCCGCCGACGAGCTGAACCGCGCGACGACCGATCTGGGTCTGCGCGCCTACGCCACAGCCGCCGCGCCGTCGGTGAAGACCCACCCGGTGCGCGCCGCGCGCGTCGCGTTCATGCACAGTTGGCTCTCGACGCAGGACGAGGGCTGGTGGCGCATGGCGTTCGACAAGCTCGGCGTCCCCTACGACTACATCAGCACGCAGACCGCCGCGCGCGACGCGGACCTGAACGCCAAGTACGACGTGATCGTCTTCGCGCCGGTCGGTCGCGATCCGAACGCGGTCGTGCAGGGGATGCCGATGTGGGCCAACCCGATCCCTTGGAAGAACTCGCCGCTCACGCCGAACCTCGGCAAGAACGACGACTCGACGGACGACGTGCGACCCGGACTCGGCTTGGCGGGGCTCGCCAACCTGCGCAGCTTCACGCGGCGCGGCGGCGTCCTCATCACCGCGATGGACACTTCGGAGCTCGCCGCCGACTTCAGCCTCTCGCAGGGCGTCTCGGTCTCCCACCCGCAGCGCATGAAGCTCGTCGGGAGCATCCTGCGCTCGAAGCTCGTGGATCAGACGAGCCCCCTCGCCTACGGCTACAACGACTCGCTCTCGGTTTACGAGGACGAAGGCTACATCTTCAACCTGACGAACGTCGCGGGTGGGCGCGGCGGTCGTCAGGTTGAAGATGTAG
>JAIVGV010000119.1 GCA_020201365.1 Acidobacteriota bacterium | reverse complement strand
GTACGGGAGCATGAGCATGTTGAACAGCTCCATGATCTCCGTGAGCGCCGAGCCGATCTCCTCGGCGTCGGACTCCACGTCGGCGTCGAACAAGGTCTTCCCGACGATTGATAGCGTGAGCCGCGTCATCTCGCGGGCGATGTCAACGGTCTCGCCGTCGCGCCAGCGCCCGCAGCGGCTCGCCGCGTAGTCAACCATCAGATCGCCGTAAGATTCGATCCGCTTCTTGTGGAAGGCTGGCTGCGCGAGTCGCCGCTGGCGTCGGTGGTGCTCGCCCTCGCTCGTCAGGAGTCCTTCGCCGAGCAGGCGCTTCGAGCGCTGGAGCGCGCGCCCCTTGTGGAAGTGGTCTTGGCGCGTGACGAGCACGTCGCGGACGAGATCGGGGTGGTTCAGGAGGTACGCGTGCTGACCGCCGACGTGGAAGTGGACGATGTCGCCGTGCTCGCGCGCGAGCCGCGTGAGGAAGTTCAAGGGATCGCGGCGGAACGCGACGTAGCCGCGCACGCGCGCGACGGGCGACGCGAGACGGGGTCCCGGTGGGTGAACTGCGGCAGCCATGACTCGGACGAGTTTACGGCTTGAAGCCGACGAGTTGCCAGAGGCGCGCGCTCTCGTAGAGGCGACCTTGCGCGACGACGAGGCGGACGGCGCGGATGTTGCCGATGTCGGCGAGCGGGTCTGCGTCGAGGATGACGAGATCGGCGCGCTTGCCCGCCTCGACCGTGCCGAGTTCGCCGTCGAGCTTCATCACGCGCGCTGGCGTGAGCGTCGCCGTCTGGAGAGCCTCGAGCGGCGTGAGCCCGGCTTTGACGTAAAGCTCAAGCTCGCGGTGCAGCGAGTGACCGGGAACCGAAACGTCCGTGCCGGCGACGACGGGGACGCCGTTGCGGTGAAGGAAGAAGACGAGCGCGAGCAGCCGCGCCTCGACCGCGCGCGCGATTGGCGCGGCGCGCGGATCGCTGCCCTTCAGGTTGAGTTGCTCGACAAGCTCCGGCGCGACCTTCCTCATCCCCGGCTCGAACGTCTCAATCGGCACGTCCTTCGGGCGCACCAACAGCTCCATCGTCGCGAGCGTCGGATCAACGACCGTGCCGTGCTCTTTAAAGACTGCGAGCGCGTGCTTTGCTTCGGGCGATCCGAGATCGAGCCTGTTCGTCAGCTCGTACTTCTGCCCCGGGACCTTCTTCGAGAAGACGGGCGCGACGAAGCTGATGTGGTTGATCTGATCCTGCCCGGCCTCGATCGCTTCCACGGCGTCCAACGCTTCCGGCACATGACCCGTCACCGTCATGCCGAGGCGGTGCGCCTCCGCCGTGATGACCTTCAAGATTTCCGGCTTGACGTGATCCCTGATCTTGATCTGCTCGTAGCCCGCTTCCTTGTAGCGACGCACCGCCGCGCGCGCCGCTTCGGGCGTGTCCACCTGCACGTCGAACGAGTGCCCCTCGTTCTTGCCGTCAATGTAGCCCGCGAGCGTCAGACGCGGCTGAAGCCCGCGCCCGCGCCGCGCCGCTTCGCGCAAGGTGGTGGCGAACTCGATGTCGTTGCCCACGTCGCGCGCCGAAGTGATCCCGGCGGCGAGGTACGCGGGACCGAACTCGACCTGATAGAGGTGCGCGTGCATGTCCCAGAGACCGGGGATGATGAACTTGCCGGTCGCGTCAACGACGGTCGCGCCGCGCGGGACGGCGACTCGCGAGCGCGCGCCGACAGCCGCGATGCGATCACCTTCGACGAGAACGGTCGCGTCTCTGAGCGGCTCCCTGCCCGTCCCGTCAATCACGGTCGCGCCGACGACGGCGAGCGCGCCCGCGCGCGGCGGGCTGATCTGATCCGCGGCTCGCGTCAGCCTGTCCACGCCGTCTTCGGCGGCGCGGCGGACGAAGAACGGCAGCAGCTCTTCGCCGTAAGGATCGCGCAGCGCGTAGAAGTTGGTCTCCACGTCGCCGCCGATGTTGACGGCGGCGACGAGCCGCCGCTCGGCGTCGAGCCACAGCGTCTGCCTGCCCCAGAGGACTGCGCCGAGGCTGTAGCGTTCGAGCTTGATCTGTTTGCCGCCGACCGTGACGGTGTCCGCGCCGCGACGTTCGATGACGGCTTCGCCGGCGGGCAGAAGTTGTATCGGCTCCTTCTGCGGGTGATTCAGCCAATAGCGCACGAGCGTCTGCTCGAAGCTCAGCGGCGCGTAGTAGGCGAGCGTGAAGAAGCGTTCGGGCACATTCAACTGACTTGCCTTGTCGCCCGCGCGCACGTCCGCGACGCGACCGCGAATCTCAACCGCCTCGTCAATCTCGTTCTCCGTCGCCTTCACGCCCTTGATCTCGTAACGCTCCGGCGTCAGGTCGCCGCTCGTGCGCAGCGTCGCGGCGAGCGAAGGCTTGCGCTCCTCGCCCCAGTACGGCAGATCGAACTTGGAGTTAACGACGAGCGAGTCGCCCTCGCGCGCGATCTCGTAAGTCTCCTCGCCCTGCACCAGCTTGGTCTCGAAGACGCGGAAGCGCCCGCGCTCGACGACTTGGGGGTTCGCCCGCGCGGGCGTTCCCTGCGCCGTCGCCGCGGGCTGCGGCGCGAGCGCGACGAGCAGCGAGACGTTCAGCGCCGCGACGCGCGCGACGCGACGGAAGGGTAGCTCGCGTGATTTATGAGGCATGAAAGTTAACCCGTTGATGAAGCCGGCTGCACGACGACGACTCGCCGCCCCGCCACCAAACGCGCGGCGGGACGGCGCACGCAGATAGTCAGACGCCGACGGCGCGCGCACCGTTAACGCGCGCGGGTGACATCCGGGGTCGGTCTGTTATTATAAACCTCACGCGCCGCGCGTCAGTCGCCCTCCCGAAGCGCCCCGCCGCGCGAGGAAAGTATCGAGCGGGAAGTCATGTCTCTGGAATTCACGGTCGAGTACCCTTGCCCGCTGCGCGCGCGCTACAGCGAGGAGCACCTGCGCGCGTGGGGGCGCTTGAGCTCGCTGCACACGAAGCTGACGACGGGGGAGACGAGCGTGCCGAGCGCGGAGAAGCTGCGCTTCATCGAGCGTTCGGGCGACGAGGTCGAGCGGATGCGCGACGAGACGCGCGTCTGCGCGGCGTGCCCGGCGCACCTGCCCACGGAGACTGCGGGCGAGGGCGAGTCGGTCGGCTGCCAGGGGCGGATCAGCTACCCCATCGAGGCGCAGTTCGAGAAGTTCTTAGCCGACCGCGTGCAGCTCGCGCTCGACACCGTCGGCGAGGAGGATCAGCCGCGCCTGTTGCGCATCATCGTGGACAAGGACTCGCCCTTCGACGGCGAGGGCTCGAAAAATTTGCGCACCGTGACGACGCCCGAAGGCTTGCGCTTCTTCGAGCTGCGCCTGCCGATCAAACTCGCCCGCGAAGCCTCGCACCTGACGACCGACAACCTCTTCGACGCCCTCGCCGGATTCACCTCACAGGACAACCAGCGCACCACCTACTCGCGCGAGTTCCCCCACCAGGCGGCGGCGGACTACTACGACTTCCTCGACTTCATACTGCTCAACGATCTCTCCGCGTCCGAGCGCGCGCGCGTCGAAGCGCGCAGCAAGAACTACCGACAGTTCCTCCGCCTGCTCGCCGCACTAGATCGAGTCGAAGCCTTACAGGCGAGATTGTTGCTCGATTAAAGGCACCCGGCGGGAGACTTCACGCCTTCTCTTCGTCCAGCTCGCGCAGCGTGTCGAGCAGCAGGTTGGTGTTGCTGTGTGCCTGGATGGTGACGGGGAAGTCCTGCACCGCCCGCTCGAAGTCGAAGCCGCCCTCGGTCTTCTCCAACACGCGGCGCAGTGCGGCGTTCGCCGTCTCCGCGCCCGCCTGCGCGCCGACGATCCTTCCGTCGTTGAAGAGAACCTTGGAGACGCTGCCTCCGCTCTCGATCTTGAGCGCGCCGGTGAGCCGGGCGTTCTCGATGACCTGCACGGCGTCGAAGATGCTGACGACGGAGAGGTCGCCCGCGAAGGTGACGGGGCGCGGCGGGCGCGCGGCGGCTGCCGCGGTGGCGGCTTGCGCGAGGTCGGGGCGGCGCGCGCGGCGGATGGCTTCGAGCCCTTTGGCGATCGAGATGCGCGGGTCGAGCGTGCGCGCTTCGAGCAGCCGCTCCTGTGCGGTGTCGAAGTCCTCGCGCTCGATGTAGAGGCTGGCGAGGGCGAGGCACTGGCGCGCCGCCTCCTCGTTCTGTCCGGCGGAGGCGGCGATCTCGCGCAGACTCTCGCGCAGTCTGACGGAGTGCGGCTGCCGACGGATCGCCGCCGAGAGGCGTTCGACCGCGCGCAGCGGCGACTTGTACTTGAGGAACAGCTCCGCGTCGAGCAGCGCCGACTCGACCTCCTCGCCGTATGCCTTGTCCGCCGCAGCGTCTTTCATCTCGCAGGGAGCGCGCCCAGCCTTCCCAGCCCGCGCCGCACGGAGTTTATCACACGCGCGGCGTCTCACAGTCGCGGCGCATTTCGCACGGGCGGCGATACGATTTCGTGCGCGATCTCGCGACGAGTCCACCGCCGTACAAACGTCGTTTGACGACCATGACACGGCGCGAACTTCAGCTCAATTCTCCGCCGCGCGCGCCCAAATTTTTCCACGACTACCTTTAGGCGCGACGCGCCCGTCGCGGCTCGCGCGCGTCGCCGCCGGCGCGTTGCACGTGCAGGACGCGGCACGGCGCGTGCACTAGGTTTCGCCGTCGGCAGTAACCCCCAAGTTACAACTAAACAGTTCTGCAACTCGCGCGGCGGACGCCCGCCCGCGCCGTCTCCGAAGGTTGCCGAGCCCCGACTTGGAGGAACGACACATGCGCGAAGAGTTGTCACTGGACGCGTTCGGCGCGGCGACCGTCCGCCTGCTCGACGGCGACTGGGCGACGTGCCTGCAACGCACCTGCGCGCGGCTCAAATCAATCGGGCGGAAGCACCACGCCGACGGCGCGCAGGCGCTCGTCCGGCGGCTGCGACGCACGCGTCCCTCGACCTACGGGCACTGCGTCCGCGTCGCGCGCGTCTCGCGCCTGACGGGTCGCGCGCTCGGCTTCGACGCGCAGCGTCTGCAACAGCTCTCCTCGACGGCGATGATGCACGACATGGGCAAAATCCTCGTCCCCGAATCAGTCCTGAGTCGCCCGCGCCGCCCGACGCGCTTCGAGCAGTTCCTGCTCCACCTGCACCCGACCCTCGGCGCGCTGCTCGCCTCCTACTTCAACCTCCCGGCGGAGCTGCGCGTCCGCACCGAGCACCACCACGAGCGCTGGGACGGTCGCGGCTACCCGCACGGCTTAGGCTCGACCGACATCCCGCTCATGGCGCGCATCGTCCAAGTCGCCGACGCCTACGACGCCATGATCGACCGACGCCCCTACAACCGGCCGCGCACGCACGCGGACGCCGTCGCCGAGCTGCGCGCCGAAGCGGGCAAGCAGTTCGACCCGCGCGTGGTCGAGGCGTTTCTGGACGTGTACAGAGTGTGTGAGGAAGAGGAATGAAACTATGCTGTGGGTTTGCCACTTGAATGATAATGCGCCTTGATCTTCACCGCAGAGGCGCGGAGGTCGCGCAGAGTCGGCGCAGAGTTATGAGTCATCAAAGCCGAGCACTCTCCGGCGGATGCCTTGCTTGAGCAGCGGGACGTTGAAATTTATCAACAGACCGACCTGCCAGCCTCCGAGTCTGAGGTACGTGAGCAGTTGCGCCTCGTGAACGGGAGCGATGGCTTCAACCGACTTCACCTCGACGACCACCGAGCCCGACAC
>JAIVGV010000118.1 GCA_020201365.1 Acidobacteriota bacterium | reverse complement strand
TCCCCAGTCTTCGCCGTCGCGTGTTCCCAAACTTTTAAGCGCGCGCCCAACTCGCTGGCGCGGCGACCGAACTTCTCCGCCGCATCATCGCGTTTTTTCCGGTGCAAGAGGGAAGCGTAGCGCCTGAGAGCATCAAAATAATCTACCGACTCAGCGCCGTGTTTCTTCTCCCAAATAGAAACGGCACGACGAAAGAGCGGCTCGGCTTGATTAACTTGCCCAGTGAAATCGTAATAATAGGCGAGGAGTGAGAGAGCTTTGGCAGTCTCCGCGCTCTCGCCTCCATCTGCTTGCTCGAACAGTTCGGCGGCGCGCTTGGCGGCGGCGACAGCTGCGTCGTACTTCGACTCGCCGAAAAGTTTCACAGCCGCCGCGCGCTGATTGTCGGCTTCTTCCAGTACGGACGCGCTCGTTTGAGGCGTCGCTCCCAGCGGCTGCGCGTCCCACGCTTGTGACGCCTGAGCGTAAAGCTGAGCGGACTGATAAACGATGAGGCACGCGGCGAGGGCTAGTTTCTTCATCGGCATTGGCTTGCGCGTGTTCGGCAGCCCGTTCATGATGTCATTTCTTCGGCGGGCGGCTCGGTCTGATCTCGACGCGACTCGGCAGACTGCGCTCGTCGTGGCGCAGCAGATCGAGGACGACGCGGGCGATGTCCGCTGGTTGCAGTTGCCACGCCTTCGACTCGCCGGGCTCGTCGCCGCCGAACTCGGTGTTGACCGAGCCGGGCATGACGTAACTGACCTTGACCCGATCCTGCCTGACCTCCTGCATGAGCGCCTCGCTGAAGCCGTTCAAGCCGAACTTCGAGGCGTTGTAGGCAGCCATCTCCGGGTGCGGGTTCGCGCCCGCGAGCGAGGAGATGTTGATGATGTAGCCGCCGCCCCGCCGCTTCATCACGGGGATCGCCTCGCGGCAGCAGTAGAAGACGCCGAAGAGGTTCGTCTCCAAGACCGCGCGAAAATCCTCCGGCGACATCTCCTCGACGCGACCGAAGACGCCGACGCCCGCGTTGTTCACGAGCACGTCAACGCCGCCCAACTCCGAGACCGCGTGCTCGAAGAGCGCCTTCACCTGCTCGTAGTCGCGCACGTCGCAGACCGCGCCCGTCGCCTGCGCGTCGCCTAAGTCGGACAGCTCGTCAACCGCCCGTTTGATCTCTCCCGCGTCGCGCGCGCTCACGCAGACGTTCACCCCTTCGCGCACGAGCGCCTCGGCGATGGCGCGACCTATCCCGCGCGTACTGCCCGTGACGATTGCGGACTTCCCTTTGAGTTCCATTGCCGCCCCTCACTTAGCCTTGCAGCTTCTTCCGCAGAACCTCGTTGACGAGCTTCGGGTTCGCCTTGCCCTGCGAAGCCCTCATCACCTGCCCGACGAAGAAGCCCAGGAGCGCCTCCTTGCCCGCGCGGTACTGTTCGAGCTGCTTCGGGTTCGCGGCGATCACCTCTTCGACGACGCGCCCGATCTCGCCCGCGTCCGAGACTTGCGCGAGCCCCTGCTCGGCGACAACCACCTCGGCGCGCTTGCCCGTCTTGAACATCTCGACGAGCACGTCTTTGCCCTGCTTGCCGCTGATCCTGCCGTCGTCAATCAGACGCACGAGCGCGCCCAACTCTTCGGGCGCGACCGGCGACTCGTCCGCCCTGCGCCCCGAAGCCTCGAGCTCGCGCAACAGCTCCGACCTGATCCAGTTCGACGCGCCGCGCGGGTTGCCAGCCGACTTCGCCGCGCGCTCGAAGTAGTCGGCGAGCGTGCGCTCGCTCGTCAACTGCGCCGCGTCCGCGTAAGAGAGCCCGTAGTCGTCCGTGAAGCGCTTGCGCCGCGCGTCCGGAAGCTCCGGCAACTCGGCGCGCACGCGCTCGATAAACTCCGCGGAGACTTCGAGCGGCGGCAGATCGGGCTCGGGGAAGTAGCGATAGTCGTGCGCCTCCTCCTTCGAGCGCATGACGCGCGTCTCCTGCGCGCGCTCGTCCCAGAGGCGCGTCTCCTGCGAGACGCGCCCGCCGGACTCGATCAACTTGATCTGCCGCTCGATCTCGAACTCGATAGCCTTCTGCATGAAGCGCACCGAGTTCAGATTCTTCAGCTCGACCTTCGTCCCGAAACCCTCGCCCGCGCGCCGCACCGAGACGTTCGCCTCGCAGCGCAGGTTTCCCTTCTCCATGTCGGCTTCGCTTGCTCCGACCCACTGCATGGCGCGCCGCACGTGGTTCACGTAGTCGTAAGCCTGCCAGGAGGTGCGGAAGTCGGGCTCGGTGACGATCTCCGCGAGCGGCGTGCCCGCGCGGTTCAGATCAATGTAGGAGAAGCGATCCGTGTCGGGCAGCCCCTCGTGGACGTTCTTGCCCGCGTCCTCTTCCAGATGCAGCCGCGTGATGCGCACCTTCAGCGGTCGCCACTCGCGCGCGTGCCCCGCGTCGTCGCGCTCCGCCGTCATCAGCTCCAACTCGCCCCGCTCCGAGAACGGTCGGTCGTACTGCGAAATTTGGTAGCCCTTCGGCAGATCGGGGTAGAAATAGTTTTTCCGCGCGAAGATCGAGCGCTCGTTGATGCGAAGCCCGAGCGCGAGCGCGGCGCGCGCGCCCAGCTCGACCGCGCGGCGGTTCAAGACGGGCAGCGCGCCGGGAAGTCCGAGGCAGACGGGGCAGGTGTTCGCGTTCGGCTCGTCGCCGAACCGCGTCGAGCACCCGCAAAAAATCTTCGACTCGGTGCTCAGTTGCGCGTGAATCTCTAAGCCGATGACGGCTTCCCAGCCTTCTTTCATAAGCACTCAGCAGTCAGCACTCAGCCGGGCGGTCACGAATCGGCAGTCGCCTTCCGGCTGACTGCCGGGCGCTGAGTGCCGAGTGCCCCCTTCGGTTCAAGTGGCAATCCCGCGTCGCGCCAAGCGTTGAAGCCGCCGACGAGGATGTAGATTTCCGTAAAGTCGTACTCCTCGAGGATGAGCGCCGCACGGGTGCTCGAATGCTCGTAGTGTCAAGCGCAGTAAGTGATGACGGGTCGCCCGCGCGGGACTTCCCCGATGCGCGCTTCCAACTCCTCGCGCCAGATGCGGAGGCTCCCCGGTATCTGCGCGTCGCTCTGCGCGTAGTGCTTGGCGTTGCGCGTGTCGAGGAAGACCGGCGGCGCCGCGCGCCCGACCATCGCCCAAGCCCCCGCCACGCCGATCCGACGCGGCTCACGAAGCTCGCTCATCCCGCCCGCCTCACGACTGATTCGACCGTAAAACCCACGTTTCGCCGAGTATAGCACCCGCGCGGAGTCGCGGCGAAATTCGGCGCGGCGCGGCGGAAAATCGTGGCTCGCGCGGCGGCAAAGTGGTGTACAATCTGCCCCGTTCAGTTGCACATCGGCAGTCCTGGCGGCGGCGGGCGCGCGGGCGCCCCCGCGACGCCCGCGCGTCAAAACCTTTTCTCCCAAAGGAGGCTACTCGACAACATGGCGAAAACGATTGCGACTCTCCTCGGCGTGGTGTTCATCCTCGTAGGCATCATCGGGTTCGTCTCGCCGACCTTCCTCGGCACGCACCTCAGCATGACGCACAACATCGTCCACATCGTCTCCGGCGCGATCTCGCTCTACTTCGGTCTCGCCGGGTCGCTCGGCGGCGCGCGCATGTTCTGCATCGTGTTCGGCGTCGTCTATGCGCTGCTCGGCATCTGCGGCTTCCTGCTCGGCACGGGGCCCGACCGCATGTTCGAGGCGCTCGCCGCGCTCGGCTTGCACCTCGGCACGATGGATCACATCGTCCACATCCTGCTCGGCGTCGTGTACCTGATCGGCGGCTTGGCGACGCGAGCCGCCGCCGCGGTGGACAGAGACTAGAGACGCAGCTCGCAGAGTCGTCCGCCGCCGAACCCGGAGGATCGCGCGCGGGGGGACGCGACAGGGCGTCGCCGTCGCTTCGCGCGCGATCCTCTCTGCTTTGGGGCGGGCGGCGCGCCGCGGTCGCACGCTCTTTGCCGCATTGCGCGGCGGCTCAGTAAGATGCGAGCCGACCCGGTCGGCGCGGTCGGTCGTTCCGAACATTTCTATTTCGAAGAGCGCGCGGCGACGCGCGCCAACTTTTCGGCGAGGGGTGTCAGCGGACGGATGATCAAGACGGTGGAGTGGACTGAAGAGGGCGTGCGCATGATCGATCAGCGGCGGCTTCCGAACGAGGAGAAGTACCTGATGCTGCGCTCGTGCGACGAGGTGGCGGAGGCGATCCGCACGATGGTCGTGCGCGGCGCGCCCGCCATCGGCGTCGCCGCCGCGATGGGGCTCGCCGTCGGCATGAAGCAGGCGGTCGCCACGAACGTCGCCGATCTCTCATACGACTTCGACTTCATGTGCGGCATGATGTCCGCCACGCGCCCGACCGCCGTCAACCTCTTCTGGGCGATAGAGCGGATGCGCGAGCGCTTCCGGCGCGCCTGCTCCGAGACCGACGACGTGGAAGAGATCAAGCGCGCGCTCGTCAGCGAGGCGAAGCAGATTTTCGAGGACGACATCGCCGCCAACCGCGCCCTCGGTCGCTTCGGCGGCGAGCTGATCCCCGACGGCGCGACGATCTTGACGCACTGCAACGCCGGCGCGCTCGCCACCGCCGGAGACTACGGCACGGCGCTCGGCGTCGTGCGCGGCGCGCGCGACGCGGGCAAGCGCGTCGCCGTCATCGCCGACGAGACGCGCCCGTTCCTCCAAGGCGCGCGGCTCACGGCTTGGGAGCTGGCGAAGGACGAGATTCCCGTCACCGTGATCACCGACAACATGGCGGGTCACGTGATGAAGCAGGGCAAGGTTGATGCGGTCGTCGTCGGGGCCGACCGCATCGCCGCCAACGGCGACGCAGCGAACAAGATCGGCACCTACATGGTCGCCGTGCTGGCGCGCGAGCACTCGATCCCCTTCTACGTCGCCGCGCCCGTCTCGACCGTCGATCTCAACGTCTCGACCGGCGAGCAAATCCCCATCGAGGAGCGCGACGCGCGCGAAGTCACGCACCTGCGCGATCAGCCCCTCACGCCCGCGGGCGTGCCGGCGCACAACCCCGCCTTCGACGTGACGCCGAACGGACTGATCGCCGCGATCATCACGGACAAGGGCGTCGCCCGACAGCCGTACACTGCCAGCCTGAAAAAGTTGGTCGAGAGTTAAGAGGCGGGTTCGTCGGCTTCGTCAGCGCCGCGCGACGATCACTCAGACGTTTCGCGCGTAGCGGCTCTGCTTCCACCAGTCAATCGTCTTCCGCAAACCTTCTTCCAACTCGACGCGCGGCTCGTAGCCGAGCAGCTCGCGCGCGCGCGTGATGTCGGCGAGGCTGTCGCGCACGTCGCCGACGCGCGGCTCGCGGTAGTCCGCCTCGACCTCTTCCCGCCCGGTCAGCTTCTTGACGACGGAGAGCAGCTCGTTCAGAGAAGTCTGCCTGCCGTTGGCGACGTTGATGCTCTGACCGACGGCGCGCGCCGACTCCGCGGCGAGCAGGTTCGCCTCCACCGCGTTCGAGACGTAGGTGAAGTCGCGCGTCTGTTCGCCGTCGCCGTAGATGACGGGCGTCTCGCCGGAGGCGAGCGCGGCGATGAAGCGGGAGATGACGCCGGAGTATTGCGACGATGGGTCTTGCCGCGGACCGAAGACGTTGAAGTAGCGCAGGGAGACGGTTTCGAGTTTGTAAGAGTGCGTGAAGACCTGGCAGTAGTACTCGCCGACGAGCTTGGCGGCGGCGTAAGGGCTGAGGGGCGCGGGCGCCATCGTCTCGACCTTCGGCAG
>JAIVGV010000399.1 GCA_020201365.1 Acidobacteriota bacterium | reverse complement strand
CGTCGCGGGAGATTTCTACGTTGACTCTTCGTGTATTGACTGCGACGCCTGCCGGCAGATCGCGCCCGCCACGTTCCGAGATCACGGCGATCAGTCGAGCGTCTATCGCCAGCCCGAGACCGAAGAAGAGATCACGCTCGCGCTCGCCGCGCTCGTCGCGTGCCCCACTGCCTCAATCGGTACGTCGCGCAAGTACGACGCGAACGTCGGCGCGGAGTTCTTCCCGCAACTGCTCGCGGAGAATGTCTATTACTGCGGCTACAACTCCGAGTCGAGCTTCGGCGCGTGGAGTTATCTGATCGTCCGCCCGGAAGCAGAAGGCGGCAACGTCCTCGTTGACTCGCCGCGCTTCGTCAACCGCCTCGTCAAAAAGATCGAAGCAGCGGGCGGCGTCTCCACGATGTTCCTCACGCACGTTGACGACGTCGCCGATCACGCGCGCTTCCGCGAGCGCTTCGACTGCCGGCGCGTCATGCACGCACGCGACCGCGCCGCGCGCCTCGGCGTCGAGCGCGTCGTCGAAGGCGACGAGCCCGTGCGCCTCGACGACGAACTCACCGTCATCCCCACGCCCGGGCACACGCGCGGCTCGCAGGTGCTGCTCTACCGCGACAAGTACCTCTTCACGGGCGATCACCTCGCGTGGTCGCCCGCGCGCGAGACGCTCACGGCGTTCCGCAGCGCGTGCTGGTATTCGTGGGGCGAACAGATTCGCTCGATGGAGAGGCTCCTCGATTACAGCTTCGAGTGGGTGCTCCCCGGTCACGGTCGCATCCACCGAGACAGCCCGGCGGCGATGCGCGCGCACCTCACGCGCTGCGTCGAGTGGATGAAGCGCGCCGCCTGAGAGCGACCCCACGACAGCACGCGAAGAGGCAGACCAGACCGCCGACGAAGACTGTCGCGACAGCCGTCCGCCCTGACGCGGCGGCCAAGAGGCGCGCGGCGCGTGGCGGGAGTCCGCCCGCCGCCGCGACGACGGTGTTCGCGGCGGCGCGGCGCGTCGAGCCGTCTTGCGCGGTCGCGATCTTGAAGTCGCGCGCGGGCGTGGGCGGCGCGTCGGTGACGGTGAACAATTCGTCGCCGAGCATGAACATGCGGCGCTGCTCCGAGAGGTTGAAGGGGCGCGCGCCGCGGCGACCGAAGACACTGATCTGGTTGCCGCTCTCGTCAACGGCGCGATCCCGATCGAGTCCTTTCGAGACGGCGAGCGCGACGCCCTTCGTCTTGAACGTCGCGATGAGGCGCGGCTCGGGGCGCGGGCTGAATCCGGCGTAGGTCTCCATCGTTTCGGGGTCGGTGAGCTGCAAGACGCGCAGACCGTTGCGACCGTCGGCGACGTAGGCGTAGAGGCTCGCGTTCGTCATGGCGACCTTGACCTGATGCGCGTCGTTGAGCGCGCCGCCCGCGTTGAACACCTGATCGAGTCGCGGCTGTTCGGGCTTCGTCACGTCAACGACGGCGACGCCGTCCGCGCCGTCGGCGACGTAGGCGTAAGTCCTAGCGACGTAAACGTCCGCGGCGTGCGCGAGCCTGACGGTCGCGCCTTCGACGACGCGGGCTTGTTCGGGCTGCGTCACGTCAACGACCTGCAAGCCGTCGTCGTCGGCGACGAAGGCGTAGCGGAACTGGACGGCGACGGCGCGCGGGCGTCGCAGCGGAATCTGTCGAACGACCGAAGGCTTGAGCGGATCGTTGATACTGATGACGACGAGCGCGCGGTCGGTCGTGACGTAGGCGTGCGTCCCGGCGACGGTGATGTTGTTCGCGCCGTCGAGCACGCCGTCGGGGTTCCACGTCAGAGCGCGCTTCAGATAGTTGTTGAGCGGGTCGCCGTCGAGCAGCGTCGCCGCGCCGACGAGGATCAAGCCTTCGTATTTGTCCGCGACGTAGAGGTAGCCGTAGAGCGGGTGGATCGGCTGCTCCTGGTTCTCTGGGAGGCGCGTGCGCGTCGGATCAACCGCGAGCGTCGAGGGCGCGGCGACGGCGGTCGCGTGTTTCGTCTTCACCCAGAAGCGTTGACCGAGGCGCGAGACGGGCGCGGTCGTGATGCGCTCCGAAAAGCCCTTGTGATCGATCTCCGCCACGTCGTAAACGCGAAGCCCGCCGCTCCCTGCCGCGACGTAGGCGTACTCGCCGCGCAGTTGCACCTGCAAGACCTTCGGGTTGCCCTCGTGCTCGTAAGCCGTCTTTAACTCGCGACCGCCGTCAACAAATTTCTTGTAGTCGTCCGGGTAGGCGAGCTTGTGCAAGGTGCTTCCGATGACCGCCTGCGGCTCGTCGTGCTCCGTGACGACGACGGCTTCGAGCGCGTCGTCGGCGGCGACGTAGGCGTAGCGCCCGATGAAGTTGACGAAGTTTGTGCCCTGCATGAGGAGCTGCGCGAGCCAGGCGTTGTTGTCGCCGTCCTTCGAGACGTGGCAATCGGTGCAGCCCTTCGTCTCGCGCGCGCGCACCGTGTGCGGGACGTGCGTGGAGAACGACTGACCCGCGAAGCCTTCCGCGGAGACGGTCTGCTGCTGCGAGTAGATCCACTCGCGGTTCTGGTTCTGCGAGCTGACGAGGATGGCGGAGCGCGAGGCGGCGGGCGCGACGCGGTTGCCGGTGACCGTGCCGTCTCTGCCGAGCATGAACACGTCGTCGCGCAGCACCTGGAAGTTGTAGGTCGTGTAGTTGCGCGAGTCTTCGCCCTCGAAGTGGCGGTTGGGCATCTTGCGGTTCGCCTGCATCGAGAGGTGGCAGCCGAAGCACGAAGTCATCCAAGCCGAATGGCAGGCGAAGCAGGTCATCTGCCTGTCGGCGTGGGCGAGTTCGGAGTCGTTGGCTGGCACGTCGCCCCACGTCTGGTTGTCGCGGCGGATCGTTTTGGCGTAGCGCGAGAGTTCGTTGTAATCGCGCGAGGCGGGATTGATCGTGTCAACGGTCTGCTTGACGCGCCACCAGCGACCGGGCTCGACGAGGGAGTTCTGCACGATCTCGCCCTGCTTGAGCTCGACCGTGATCTCCTTGCCGTTCGCGTCCTTCATCTTCTTCTTGAGCCCGGCGGCGGGGGCGAGTTCAAAGACCGGGATGCGGTTGCCGTCGGCGTCCGAGGTGTAGAGGCTGCGCGTGATGTCTTTGTTGCCCGAACGCGAGGCGCGCAGGTTGCGACCCTTGCCGTCGCCGACGAGCTTGTCGCCCGTCGCGCTCTGCCCGGCGGCGAAGCCGGACGTGACGAGCCGCCCGCGCTCGCGGATCGTGCCGTGGCAGTCTTCGCAACTGATCTCAATCGCCGCGCGCGGCTCGTTGTAGATGATGCCCGTGCCGTGCTCGTCCTGCCGGAAGTGGCAGTCAACGCAGTGCATGCCTTTCTCAAGGTGTATGTCCTTGAGGTGGACGGGCGCGCCCGCGGGCTGCGTGTTGTTCTTGAGATCGAAGTTGTCTTCGTCGCGGAAGGCGACGGCGCGACCGAGCAGGTCGGCGTCGGCGTCGGCGACGGGTTTATCGTAGGCGTCGAGCAGGTGACCGGCGCGGTCGCGTTTGAAGACGGCGCGGAAGAGCCAGCCGTGACCGTGATAGTCTGCGAGCTGTATGCGCTTGAAGGAACGGTTCAACTCGCCGCCGGGCTCGCCGACGCGGACGATGAAATCGTCGGGCGAGAGACGATCCGCGAGCTTGCGCTCCGACCAGAGACCTTTGAGGCTGGCTGCTTCGGGGTTGCGGTTAAGTTTTTCCTGCTCCTCGTCGGCGGAAGGCGTGTGCTGATCTTTGCGGTAGAGCTTGTCGCCGTCGGTCTCGTTGTCCCACCACGTCATGCCGGTGTAGGTGGCGACCATGTTCGTGCCCGGGTGCATGTGGCAGACCATGCACTGCGAGGTCGGGATGGCGCTCGTCAGCCGGTGGCGGATCGGGTGACCGGGCTCGTCCTTCGGAATCTGCGCGTCGGCGGTCGCGGACGTGCCGAGGTTGCCGAAGCGCGCGTAGGGTCCCGAATTGACGGGGCTGCGGTCGTTCGCATAGACGACGTGGCACGCGGCGCAACCCGAAGAGCGGAAGTCGCCGGGGTGATCGTTCGTGCCGAGGTGGTTGAGCGTCGGATCGAGCAGCCGCGTCTTTTGCAGACCGAGGTAAACCGGATCGGTGCGGTTGTTCGTGCCCAAGCCCCGCGGACTTAAGCCCTTGTCGGGCTTGCCGGGGTCTTCCTCGCGGTTCGGGAGTCCGACCTCGAAACGTCCGCGACCGCCGCGCTCGAAGACGCGCAGGATGTTGCCGGGCTGGGAGATCTCCCAGCGCGGGAGCGGATCGAGGAACGGGAGCCAGCCTTTGGTGCGCGTCTGCTCCGTCGTCGGCTGCGGGACGGTGAGTAGGCGCGCGGGCGCGCCCGTGTCCGCGGTGTACGCCTCGCCGAAGCGCGCGTCTTTGATGGGGAAGCCGCCGTTGTTGTAGAGCCCCGCGCCCCAGAGCATCGCGCCGTGGCGCATCATGCTCGTCTCATTCGCCGCCACCTCAACGTCGTGGCACGCGGCGCAAGTCTTTCGCGTCACGCGCAGATCAGCCGGGTTGATGAAGCGGACATACTCCCAGCTTTCACGATTCAACAAGGTGAGCGTGCGCTCCGGGTTCGCGCTCGTCGGCTTGCCGCCCCGCTTCCACTCGTCGGGGAAGCGCGGGCGAACGTGCGCCTCTTCCTTCGTCTTGGCGGCTGGGTTTCCGCCGTGACAGTAGGTGCATGAAAGGTTCTGCCCGTCGCGGTCACCTTTATCTAATCTGCCCGTGCCCGTGTCGTGCATCGGCTCGATGTTCGCGTGGCATGACACGCAGCCTTCGGGCGTGGGCTGCGGCATCGGGCTAGACTGCGCGGAGGGGCTCGACGAGGGAGCGACGTTCGACGCGCGCGGCTTTGACGAAGGCGGCGCGGGCGGCGGCTTCCGATCCCCGCCCGACGAAGACAACGCGCCGCGCCACGTCGGGAGCACGGCGAGCGCGGCGACGAGCGCGAGCGCGATCAGCTTGAGTCGTTCCGTTGTGCCGAGCCGAAGCATACGTGCGAGCCTCTGATCTTCGAGTCGCCTCACGCGGTTCAGAAAATAAATTTCACCTGCGCGAACAGGGAATACAGCGGCTTGTGCGGGTTGATGACGACTTGATCCGTTTCGCAGAAGCCCGCGACGGGGCAGTTCGTAGAGCTGTCGTTGTAGATGTCGCGGAAGCCGCGACCGGGCTTCAAGGTTGACGCGCCGAAGACGAGCTCCACGTTGTTAATGAGCAGCGGGCGGTACGCGATCCCTAAACTCAAATCCCAGCCGATCTCGTGACGGATGTGATTCTGATGGAGCAGGTATTCGAGCGGCTCGGTGCGGTCGAAGCGGAGGTAGTTCGCGTTGAAGATCGCTTTGATGCGCTGCGTCAACTCGGCGTCAACTCCGGCGTTGGCGATCTCTATGCCGGGGTTGACGAAGTTCGCCTGCCCCTGAGTCTTGCTGCTGCGAAGCGACGGCAGGACGCTGTTCGGCTGCACGAGTCCGACCGCGGTCTGCGTGAGCGGGATGCCGACGCGGTTCCAGAATGAAAATTGTCCGCCGACGAAGTTCGGATCGTCGAGGATCGCGTCGAAGCCCGTCGCTTTGCCGTCGCGCGGGTTCTTGTCGCCCGAAGCGTAGAAGGCTGAGAGGCGGAAGCGGAGGAAATCTTTATCCATCGAAGCCTCAGCCGCGCCCATCTGCGCGCGCACGCGCTGGAAGCGTCCGGCAATCGGGTTGCGCGAGTCTTGACCGAGGGCGAAGTAGTAGGAGGTCGTGAGG
>JAIVGV010000269.1 GCA_020201365.1 Acidobacteriota bacterium | reverse complement strand
ATTACGACTCGCTCCCGCGCGGAGGGGTGAGGCGGCGAGAGGCTGTGCGCGTGACGACCGACTAGCGGACGCGAAAACAGGACTCCACGGAGCCGACCACCGAACCTTCCGACGCGGGAGATTCGGCGGTCGGCTCTTTTTTGTTCGCCGGACGGCGGACAGATTGAGCAAAGGAGTTGAGAGGCTATGACTACGCAAACAAAAACTTTGAAAGAGCCGCCGCTGCGCGATCACGCGGACGCGCGACCCGTCGCCGCCGACGTTGGAGAAGTCGAGCTTGATCGCAGCTCCATCGTCCGACTCGATCCGGATCACCCCGGCTTCCGCGACGCCGAGTACCGCGCGCGCCGCAACCGCATCGCGCGGCTCGCGCTCTCGCACCGCGCGGGCGAGCCCGTGCCCGACGCGCCCTACACCGCCGAAGAGCACGCGCTCTGGCGCGCCGTGCTCGACGCGCTCGCGCCGCAACACCAACAACACGCCTGCGCCGAATACCTCGCCGCGATCCGCCGACTCGATCTCCCGCGCGAGCGCATCCCGCAGTTGCGCGAAGTGTCGGGGCGCGTCGAGGCGATCAGCGGCTTCCGCCTTGAGCCCGTCGCGGGGCTCGTCGCGCCGCGCGTCTTCCTCGAGTCGCTCGCGGCGGGCGTCTTCCTCTGCACGCAGTACATACGCCACCACTCGACGCCGCTCTACACGCCCGAGCCTGACGTCGTCCACGAGCTGCTCGGTCACGCCGCCACGCTCGCCAGCCCCCGGCTCGCCCAACTCAACAGGTTGTTCGGCGAAGCCGTCCGCCGCACGCGAGACGACGCCGCGTTCGCCCGCCTCGCGCGCGCCTACTGGTTCACCGTCGAGTTCGGCGTCGCGCGCGAGGCGGGCGAGGTGAAAGCCTACGGCACGGGTCTGCTCTCGTCCGCCGGAGAGCTCGAAGCGATGAGCCGCGCCGCGCTTCGCCCGCTCGACTTGGAAGCCGCCTCGCGCACCGACTACGATCCGACGAACTTCCAGCCCACGCTCTTCTACGCCGACTCGTTCGACGCGATGTGCGGCGAAGTCTCAGACTTCCTCGCGCGTTGGAACTAAGACGCGCGCGGGTGAGGAGCGCGCGACGGTTTAACTCGCGCGCGTCGGCGGCGGTCAGTTGCGTTTGTCGCGCGCATCGGTCTTCACCTCTTTGAGCTGCGAGGCGAAGCCCGCGGCGGTCTGCGCTGCGCGCGCGTGCGCGCGCACGATGTCGCTCATCGTGAGCAGCCCGACGAGCCGCGAGCCGTCGCCGCGGCTGGTGACGGCGAGCTGTCGCGCGTGCGCGGTGTCCATCAGGACGACCGCTTCGACGAGCGGCTGGTCGGGGAAGACCTGCGCGGCGGCGTCGGCGAAGAGGCTGACGGGTCGCGCGCCCGCGCCTTCGGCGGCGAGGCGTCGCAGGCGCGCCTCCGTGATCGTGCCCACGAGCCGCGCGCCGTCGGTGATGACGGGGAAGAACGAATGATCGTGGTGGCTGGCTTGATCGAGTGCGTCGCTGATCTTCGTGTTCGCGGCGAGCGTAACGGGATCGCGCGTCATCGCCTCGGAGACGAGAAGCGCGTCGAGCGCGTGCGGCGGTCGCGCGCCGCGCCGCGGCAGGTGCACCCCGTCCTGTTCGAGCAGCGCGTCGTAGATCGGCGTGGGGCGGAAGTGGCGCGCGAGCGCGTAAGCCGTCATGTTCGAGATCATCAGCGGGAGGATCAGACCGTAGCCGCCCGTCATCTCGAAGATGATGAGCACGGAGGTCATCGGCGCGCGCACGACCCCGGCGAAGACCGCGCCCATGCCGACGAGCGCGAACGCGCCGACGGAGTTCTCCGCGACGTGATGCGGCAGCGACGCGTCGAGGAAGCCGAAGCAGCCGCCGAGCATCCCGCCGATGAAGAGCGTGGGCGCGAAGATGCCGCCCGCGCCGCCGCTCGCGTAGGAGAAGACGGTCGCCGCGAGCTTCATCGCCAACAGCGCGAGCAGGACTTTGACGGTGAGCTGTCCCGCGAGCGCGACGGAGAGCGTCGGGTAGCCGCCGCCGTTGACGCCGCCCGTCTTGAGCCACGCGAGCGCGACGACGGCGAGCGCGCCCGTCACGAGCCCGCCGACGGCGGGACGCGCCCAAGCGGGCACGAGTGATGTTTTCTGAAACCAGCCTCGGAGTTTGAGTAATGATTCGTTGAAGGCGAGCGAGACGCCGGCGGCGGCGACGCCGAGCGCGGCGTAGAGCACGAGCGAGGAGGCGTGGCGCAGCGCGTAGCCCGCCGGGATGTTCAGGACCGGGTGCTCGCCCAAGATCGCGCGCTCGATTGCCGCGGCTATCGCGGCGGCGACGATGACGCCGGAGAGCACGGTCTGATCCAGATCGCCGACGATCTCCTCGACCGTGAAAGTGACGGCGGCGATAGGCGCGTTGAACGCCGCCGCGATCCCCGCGGCGGCGCCGACCGGCAGGAGTCGGCGAAGGTTATCGCGCGAGAGCGCCGCCGCGCGACCGACGAGGCTCGCGACGCCCGCGCAGATCTGCACGGTCGGACCTTCGCGCCCGAGCGACGCGCCCGATCCGATCTGCAACACGCCGACCGTAAATTTTCCGACCGTCGAGTTGAAGAAAGAGAGCCGCCCGCCGCGCACGGCGTAAGCCGCCTTCACCTGCGGGATGCCGCTGCCGCGCGCGAGCGGGACGACGTAGCGCAAGAGTATGCCGCCCGCGAGCCCGCCCAGCGTCGGCACGAGGATCGTCCAGCCGATCCACGCCCGCCCCCGCGCCGCCATCGCGCGATCAATCAACAGACTCTCGCCGAGCCGGATCGCCAGGTGGAAGGCGACCGCCGCGAGACCGCACAGCGCGCCGACGATGATCGTCAGCACGAAGACGCGCTGGCGCTCCGACGGCGCGAGCCGCATGAGCAGCCGCAGGGCGCGCAACTGCGCGCGCCGCCAGCGCGGTCGCCAGAGTCGGAGCAGCGCCTTCGCACGGCGAACGTAGTTCATCCGCAGTCTCGCCCTTCGTCGCGTCCGGGATCGCGAACGACTATAACAAAATGCGCGGGACGAATCCCCGCGCGCCGGGTGGGTTTGCCTGCGGCGCGGAGTGGCTTACTATGGCGTGAGTCATGCTACACAACGGAGGCGGCGGCGGTCGCGGCGGCGCGACGCCGCACGAGGCGGGAGGCACGGGCGCGCTTCGTGTTCACACTCTTTTTCATCGCGCCGGGGGAGGCGGGCGGCTACGTGCCCTCGCCGGCGAGCGGCGGCGTCGAGACTTCGGTCGTGAGCGCGGTGCAGTGGCTCAGGCTCGGCGTCGAGACGGTGGGCGCTTGTATCATCGCGCTCGGCGTCGTCTCAGCCGCGTGGCAGTTCGTCCGCGCGCTCGTCCCGCCGCAGGTCGAGAGCTACAACCGGATACGCCTCACGCTGGCGCGCTACCTCGCGCTCGCGCTCGAATTCCAACTCGGCGCGGACATCCTCTCGACGGCGGTCGCGCCCTCCTGGGATCAGATCGGCAAGCTCGGCGCCATCGCCGTCATCCGCACGACGCTCAACTTCTTCCTCACGCGCGAGATGCGCGAGGAGCGCGAGACGACGCGCGCCGAGGGCGCGAGCGCGGATCACCTGCCGCCAGACCCGCGCGAACGGGACGTCTGAGTTAATCGGGCGGCGCAATTCATCACGAGAGGTCGGAAGAGAGATGAGCGACGAGGGGGCGAAAGCTTCAAGGCGGCGGCGCGGCGGCGCGCTCGAACGCAAGCTCGGCGACGTGGCGAAGGGGGCGGTCGCGGGGATGTGCGGCGGCTTCGTCGCTTCCGTCGTGATGAACCAGTTTCAGCAGTTGTGGCAGAAAATCACCGAAGGCGAGGAGCGCGGGCACGGCGCGCAGTCAATGCAGCACGGCTCGCCGCGCGGCGGCGCGGCTCGCGAGCTGCGCGAGAGCGGCAGCGAGTCTGCGGACGACGACGCGACCGAGCGCGTCGCGTCGGTCGTCGCCGAGAAGGTTTTTGATCGACGGCTGACTGAGGGAGAGAAGGAGGCGGCGGGGACGGTTGTGCATTACGCGTTCGGCGTCGGCACAGGCGCGATCTACGGCGCGGCGGCGGAACTCATGCCGGGCGCGGCGGCGGGCGCGGGACTTCCGCTCGGCGCGGCGGTCTGGCTCGCGGCGGACGAGGGGCTGGTGCCCGCGCTCGGACTCTCGAAGTCGCCCGCCGAGTACCCGCTCTCCACGCACGCCTACTCGCTCGCGTCGCACTTCGTTTACGGGCTGACGACCGAACTCGTGCGCCGCTTCGTGCGCGAGAGGTTGTGAGGACGTTGAACGCGGGGCGATGAACGATGAGCTGAAAGACAACCTGCCTCCAGTTCATCATTCATCGCCCCGCGTTCATCATTTCTTCAGCCTCTCCAAATACTTCTGCCTGAACTTCGCCACCTTCGGCGCGACGACGGCGCGGCAGTAGGGCTGCGACGGGTTGTTGGCGAAGTACTCTTGGTGGTAGTCCTCCGCCGGATAAAATTCCCCGGCGGGCGCGACCTGCGTCACAATCGGCGCGTCCCAAATCTTCTCTTCGTCGAGCGAGGCGATTGTCTGTTCCGCGATCTCGCGCTGCTCGGGCGTGTGGTAGAAGATCGCGGAGCGGTACTGACTCCCCACGTCCGCGCCCTGCCGGTTGAGCGTCGTCGGATCGTGGACGGTGAAGAAGACTTCCAAAAGCTCGCGGTAGGAGACGACTTGCGGGTCGAACTTGATCTCGATAGCTTCGGCGTGACCCGTCGCGCCCGTGCAGACTTGTTGATACGACGGGTTCGCCACCTCGCCTCCCGTGTAGCCTGAGACGACCGACTCGACGCCGCGCAGGTCGTCGAACACAGCCTCGACGCACCAGAAGCACCCGCCCGCGAGCGTCGCCGTCTCCAACCTTCGCCCGGCGTTCGACGCGCCGTCGCCCGTTCGATCTTCGCTCATGAAATTTTCTCCCTCACTTCTTCTCCGGCGGCGTGGCGTGCGCGACGCTCATCACCGCGCGCCAGCGACCGCGCGCGTCGCGCCGCCAGACGCGCGCGAAGTAGCCGCGCTCCGTCTCGCCGCCCTTTCCCGCGGCGGGCGCAAGCTCGTAGCTGCCGTAGGCGTAGCCGAAGTCGCCGGACTGCGCCGCGCCCGCGTCAATCACTCCCCACGAGAACTTCGCGACGTTCTCCCTCAAGTAACTTTCGATGGCACGCGCGCCGACGACGGGCGTCGAGCCGCTGCGGTTGAAGCGCGCGTCGTCCGAGCCGTAGCTCGCGAACGCGCGAGCCGCGCCGCCCGACCGCGACGCGGCGGAGAAGGCGCGCTCCGCCGCGAGCAACTCCCCGCGCGCGGCAGCCGGATCGATCTTCGCGCGCCCGCCTTTCCAACTTGATCCGCGCGCGGGATGAAACGTCAGAGCCTGCGGCGATAGGTCGAGCGGCGGCGTGTCTATGCCGAGGTCGAGCGCGACGCGCCACGCGCCGTCCGCCTGCCGCTTCCAGACGGTGAAGTAGTAGCCGTAAGACGGCGGCGTTTTTTTCGTGTCGTCGGAGAAGACGTAAGGTCCCGTCGTGTAGCCGAGATCGCCCGCCGCGGAGACGTCGCCGTAAACGGGGAACCAGTTGAGCGTGACGGGCGGGCGCGCGATCCGCGTGGGCTGGCTGAGGGACGCGCGCGGCTTCACGGGGTCGGGCTGGAAGGCGATCCCCTCGTCCGAGAAGTAGGCGGCGAACGCCGCGCGCGCGCCGCGCTCGACCGACGTGCGCGCGAACGCCCGCTCCGTCTCGACGAGCGACGCGAGCGCGGGCTTGAGCCTCTCGCCCTGCGGGACGGCGGCGACCGCGAGCAGAAGGATCGCGAGCGCGGTCGTGAAGATTCGTCTCATCAAACGGAACACCCCCACGGTCGGGCGCGCGCCGCGCGAACCCGTCTCCACCGCGCGATCAGTCGGTCGCGGACGTTCGCGCGCCGCGCGCCGCTTCGATGCGCGCCTCGGCGAGTTCGTCCGCGGCGCGCGCGGGCGTGATCCCTGTTGCGGCGGCGGCGCGGAAGATTTCGAGCAGCGTGTCGTAGATCGCTTCGACCTTAGCGCGTGCGCGCTCCGGCGTCCACCCCAAAAGCTCTATCGTGCCGTTGATGACGCCCCCGGCGTTCGCCACGTAGTCGGGCGCGTATGTGACGCCGCGCGCCTGGAGCGCGTCGCCGTGGCGCGCCTCCAAGAGTTGGTTGTTCGCCGCTCCCGCGACGATCTCGAATTTGAAACGGGGCAGCGTCTCGTCGTTGACGACGCCGCCGAGAGCGCAAGGCGCGAAGACTTCGGCGGGCGCGTCGTAAATCTCCGCGGGCTCGACGTAGCGCGCGCCGAGTTCGCCCGCGACGCGGCGCGCCTTCGCCTCGTCCACGTCGGTGATGAGCAGACGCGCGCCCGCCGCCGCGAGTTCGCGCGCGAGGTGGTGGCCGACGTGACCGCAGCCTTGCAGCGCGACCGCGCGACCGGCGAGCGAGTCCGAGCCCCAGCGGTATTTCGCGGACGCCTGAATCGCGCGGAAGACCCCGCGCGCCGTGACGGGCGAAGGATCGCCGGAGCGTCCGATGAGCCCCGCGACGTATCTGGTCTCGCGCAGCATGATTTCCATGTCGGCGGGCGAGGTGTTCACGTCCTCGGCGGTGATGTAGCTGCCGCCTAAGCTTTCGACGGCGCGACCGTGCGCGCGGAAGACTCTCTCGCGATCTATCTCGCGCGCGTCGCCGACGAGGACCGACTTGCCGCCGCCGAAGGGCAGACCCGCGAGCGCGTTCTTGTAGGTCATGCCGCGCGCGAGCCGGAGCGCGTCGGTGCGCGCATCTTCCAAACTTGCGTAGTTCCAGAGCCGCGTGCCGCCGAGCGCGGGACCGAGCGCCGTGCTGTGGACGGCGATGATCGCGCGGTAGCCGCACTCGACGTCCTCCGCGTGCACGATCCGCTCGTGATCGTGCGCGGCGCTGCCGCCGGTCTCTTCGGAATAAATCTTCAGCATTGCTTCCCCTCGGTGAGAATTAGTTTTACTTTCCCGCCGCGGGGCTGCTAACTTCCGCGCGGCGCTCCGCCCGCAACGACTTGGACGACTCCACGAAAGACAATTCGCACACGCGCCGCTCGCGCGGGAAGCTGCTGCGCGTGCTCGGCGTCGGCTTCGGTCTCGCCGTCATCGTCGGCAACACCATCGGCGCCGGCATCCTGCGCACGCCGGGCGACGTGGCGAAGCAGTTGCCGAACGTCTGGCTCTTCCTCGGCGTCTGGGTCTTGGGCGCAACTTACGCGCTGCTCGGCGCCAACGCCGTCGCCGAACTCGGCACGATGCTGCCCCGTTCGGGCGGGCAGTACGTCTTCGCGCGCCGCGCGCTCGGCGACTACGCCGGCTTCGTCGTCGGCTGGAGCGACTGGCTCTCGACCTGCGGCACGACCGCCGCCGTCTCGGTCGTCATCGGCGACTACTCCGGCGTGCTGTTTCCCGCGCTCGCCGGACGAACCGTGCCCATCGCGCTCGCGGTAACAACCATCTTCGCGCTCATCCAGTGGCGCGGCATACGCTGGGGCGGCTCGACGCAGAACCTGACGAGCCTCTTGAAGTGCCTCGGCTTCGCCGCGCTCATCTTCGCCTGCTTCGCCTTCGGCGGTCGCGCGAGCCAGACAGCTTCCGCGATGCAGACGCCGCACGGCGTCGCCTTCCTCGTCGCGCTCGTCCTCGCGCTGCAGGCGGTGATCTACACGTACGACGGCTGGGCGGGCGTCGTTTACTTTTCCGAGGAGGTCAAAGACCCGGCGCGCGACATCCCGCGCGCTCTGTTCGGCGGCGTGCTGCTCGTGATGGCGATCTACCTGCTCGTCAACATCGCGCTGCTGCGCCTGCTGCCGCTCGCGACCGTCGCGCAGTCCGATCTCCCCGCCGGAGCCGCCGCGCAGGCGGTCTTCGGCGCGGGCGGCGACCGCGTGCTGCGCGCGCTCACCATCGTCTCGATGCTGAGCGGCATCAACGCATACCATCTGATGGCGACGCGCGTGCTCTTCGCCATGAGCCGCGACAAACTTTTTTCGGAGCGCGCCGTGCGCGTCAACGCGGGCGGCACGCCGACCGTCGCGCTCTTCATAAGCTGCGCCGTCTCGGTCTTGTTCATCGTCCTGAGTGGCACGTTCGCCAAGATCATCGCCGCGCTCTCGTTCTTCTTCGTCGCCAACTACACGATGACCTTCGCCTCGCTCTTCGTCCTGCGACGCCGCGAGCCCCGCGCGCCGAGACCGTTCCGCGCGTGGGGCTACCCCTTCACGCCCGCGCTCGCGCTCGCCGGATCGATCCTGTTCCTCGTCGGCGCGGTCGCAGCCGACCTCGCCGGCGAAACGCGCGACAGCCTCTACGCGCTCGCCCTGCTCGTCGTCAGCTACCCGGCTTTCAAGTTCATCAAACTCGTCGAGCGCGCGCGCTAGTCGTCCGGGCGCACGGCGGATCGGGTGCGCGTCCGGCGTCGCGCGCGCCCGAAGTTTCTATTAAACTCGCGGGGCATGGCTGACAAGAGCCAATCCGTAATTGGCATCCGCGACATCGCGTCAATCGAGGAGATGGGCGCGGTCGAAGACTTGCAGCGCGAAGTGTGGGAGTGCGCGGATATAGATGTCGTGCCGCGCATGATGCTGCACCCGGCGCGCGAGGTGGGCGGCGTGCTCGTCGGCGCGTTCGACGGCGCGCGGCTCGTCGGCTTCGCCTTCGGCTTCGTCGGCTTGGAGCGCGGTCGCGTCGTCCTGCACTCGCACATGCTCGCCGTCAAGCCCGAATACCGCGGGCACGATCTCGGCTTCCGTCTCAAGGTCGCGCAGCGCGGGCGCGCGCTCACTGAAGGCGTCACGCGCATGACCTGGACTTTCGATCCGCTCCAGAGCCGCAACGCGCACCTGAACTTCGCCAAGCTCGGCGTCACCTCGGACGACTACCGCGTGGACTACTACGGCGAAGTCTCCACGAGCCCGCTCCACGCGGGCGCGGGTACGGATCGCCTCTGGGTCACTTGGCAACTCGACAGCCCGCGCGTCGCGCGTCGGATCGGCGAGACTGAAGAAGGGGCGGGCGCGGCGGGGCTCGAAAGCGCGCGCGCCGAACTCGAAGCGGCGCAGGCGCTCGTCCGCGTCGGCGGAGACGGCGAACCGGTGACGGGCTGGCTCGCGAAGGGCGCGGGCGGCGGTCTCGTCGCGGTCGAGATTCCCGGTGACGTTAACGAGATGATGCGTCGTGATGTCGCGCTCGCGCGTCGCTGGCGCGAGGCGACGCGCGGGGCTTTCCGCGTCGCGTTGGAGGCGGGCTACGTCGTCGAAGAGTTCTTCCGCATCGAGCGCGGCGGCGCGTATCTTCTCAGGTGGGCTGGGGCTTGAGTGAGCGACGAGGGACTTTCACCACAGAGGCGCGGAGACCTCGCGGAGAACCGCGGAGGATTTCTCTGCGTTAACTCTGCGTATCCTCTGCGCCTCCGCGGTGAGTGAAAGTGTCTTCATCACTCAACACGCAAGAGACCGAATCAACATGTCTGACGCAAGCTACGCCTTCGACCCGCGGCTCGCCTACGCGCGCACGCCGCCCGCCGGGTGGTACTTCGATCCGGCGTTGCTCGCGCGCGAGAAGGAAAAAATCTTCGCGCGCACGTGGCAGCTCGCCGGTCGCGCGGATCAGGTCGCCGAGCCGGGGCAGTTCTTCACGGCGACGGTCGGGGACGAGCCCGTCCTAGTCGTGCGCGGCGCGGACGCGAAGTTGCGCGCGCTCTCGAACGTCTGCCGCCACCGCGCGGGTCCGGTCGCCGCCGAGCAGGGGCGCTGCGAGCAGTTCCGCTGCGGCTACCACGGCTGGTCTTACGCGCTCGACGGGCGCTTGGCGGCGACGCCCGAATGGAACGGCGTCGAAGACTTCGACCGCGCGGCGCACACGCTCCCGCAGTTTCGCGTCGAGACCTGGAACGCGCTCGTCTTCGTCAACCTCGACACGGACGCCGCGCCGCTCTCAGACACGCTCGAAGACTTGCCCGCGCGCCTCACCCGACGCGACCTCTCGCGCATGAGGCTCGCGCACCGGAAGGACTGGCTCGTCGAGTGCAACTGGAAGGTTTACGTTGACAACTACCTCGAAGGCTACCACATCCCCGTCGTCCACCCCGCGCTCAACCGCGAGCTGGACTACGCGCGCTACCGCACGGAGACGAAGAGACTCTATTCGATCCAGCACGCGCCCATCCGACGCGACCGCGCGACGCGCATCAAAGTTGACGAAGACGCAGACGAGAACGAGGCGCAGTATTTCTGGCTCTTCCCGAACCTGATGCTCAACGTCTATCCCGACAACTACTCGACGAACCTCATCGTGCCCGTCTCGCCGGAGCGCACGCTCACGGTCTTCGAGTGGTACTTCGGCGAGCCCGAAAGCGAGGCGGCGCGCGAAGCCCTGCGCCGCACCGTCGAGTTCAGCGACGAGATACAGATCGAGGACATCGCGATCTGCGAAGCCGTCCAGCGGGGCTTGCGCTCGCTCACCTACGCGCAGGGTCGCTACTCGGTCAAGCGCGAGAACGGCGTACACCACTTCCACGGTCTGCTCGCCGAGTACCTCGCGCGCGAGTGAGCGACGACGAGCCCGCGCGCAGACGTTGAAGGACGAGACGAAGAGGTGCGCGGCGTTGAAGAGCGCGGCGTTGAAGAGCGCAACTGTGAAGAATGAGACGGTGAACGCGACCGTGAAGAGACTCACGCTCATAATTTTGTTCGTCGCTTTCTGCGCGCCGTCGTCGTCCGCGAAGGCCGTGCGCTACCTGACGGGCGACGCGGCGGACGTGCGCCCGCGCCTGCACGGGCCGGCTTACGACTTCGCGGGCGGAGGCACGGACGTGGCGGAGGCTTTGCAGTGGATGATTGACGAGGTGCGCGGCTGCGCGGCGTGCGACGCGAAGCTCGACGTGGTGATCTTGCGCGCGTCGGGCGAGGCGGGCTACAACGATTTCATCTACAAGATGCGCGGCGTGGATTCGGTCGAGACGCTGGTGATTAAGAGCAGGGAAGACGCGGAAGAGCCGGGCGTCGCCGAGACCGTGCGCGCGGCGGAAGTCGTCTTCTTCGCGGGGGGCGATCAGTGCAACTACGTGAAGTTCTTTAAGGGCGACGCGGTCGAGCGCGCCGTCGAGTCGGTCGTCGCGCGCGGCGGCGGCGTGGGCGGAACGTCCGCGGGGCTCGCCGTCATGGGCGAGGTCTCCTACGACGCCTGCTCCGGCGGCAGCGAGCGGTCAGAGACGGCTTTGAGGAATCCGTATCACGCCGACATCACGTTCACTTACGACTTCTTCAACTGGAAGCCGCTGCGCGGCGCGATCACCGACACGCACTTCGTCGAGCGCGACCGGCTCGGTCGCCTCCTCGTCTTCCTCGCTCGCCAGATACGCGACGGAAAATACCGGCGCATCCTCGGCGTCGCCGTCGAGCGCGAAACGTCGCTCGTCGTGGACAAGAAAGGTAAAGCGCGCGTCATGGGCAAGGGTCCCGCCTACTTCATCCTCGCCGATCACAGACCGGAAGTCTGCGAGCCGGGTGTGCCGCTGACCTACTCGAATTACAAAGTCTGGAGGGTCGCGGGCGGCGGCACGTTCGATCTCGCGCGCAGACCCGCGACCGGCTACTACACGATCAGCGTCGAGCGCGGGAGGCTCTCCGGCGATCCTTACCGCGCTGCGCCGCCGCGCGCGAACGCGCCCTAAGCCGCGTCGGAATCAACCACGGCGCGCCGGTGACGCGGCGGCGATCACACGACGAACTGAGTCGCGATGACGATCAACTACATTGACGCGCTGCTCGTCGTCGTCGTGCTCCTGAGCGCGGCGGCTGGCTGGCGGCGCGGCTTCATCCTCGGCGTGCTCGACCTCGCGCGCTGGGCCGGCGGCTTGCTCCTCGGCTTGCGCTACTACCAGCGCGTCGCACATCTCATCGCGCCGCACGTCTCCTGGGACGCGGCTTGGACGCCGCCCGTCGCGTTCATCCTCACGTCCGCCGCGGCGGGCGCGCTCGTCCAGATCGTCGGCTCGCTGCTGCTGCGCGGCGTCTCGAAGCAGACGCACGAGCGGAGCGTCAACCGCGCGCTCGGCGTCCTGCCGGGACTCGCCAACGGCTTGATCTCCGCCGCGATCCTCGCATCCGTACTGCTTTCCGCGCCGCTCCCCGGACGAATCGAAGACGCGACGCGGGACAGTTTCTTAGCCAACAAGCTCGCCGCGCAGACCGAGCAACTAGAGTCCGCACTCGCGCCCGTCTTCGACGAGGCGATCCGCCGCACGCTCACGCGCCTGACGGTCGAGCCCGAATCCGGCGAGACCGTCCACCTCGGCTACACGGTCGCGAACACGCGCCCGCGCCCAGACCTCGAAGCGCAGATGCTCGTGCTCGTCAACCAGGAGCGCACGTCGCGCGGGCTTCGTCCGCTCGCGCCCGATCCGGAGCTGACCGAAGTCGCCCGAAAACATTCCGCGGACATGTTCGCGCGCGGCTACTTCGCGCACGTCAACCCGGAGGGGCAGAACCCCTTCGACCGCATGGCGGCGGCGGGCGTCAAGTTCCGCGCGGCGGGCGAGAACCTGGCGCTCGCGCCGACCCTGCAGATCGCGCACGCGGGGCTGATGAACTCGCCCGGTCACCGCGCCAACATCCTGCACCCCGCCTTCGGTCGCGTCGGCATCGGCGTCATGGACGGCGGGCGGCGCGGGCTGATGGTCTCGCAGGAATTTCGGAACTGAGTCCGACTGAAGTTGAATGATGGATGAGTTGATCTTCACCGCGGAGACGCAGAGGACTCGCAGAGGTCGCGCAGAGAAGATCGCTCAAGCCTCCGCGTGATCTCTGCGCCAGCTCTGCGCCTCTGCGGTGAGCCTCAACGTAATCAACACTCAACCCGAAGATGCAATCGCTCCCAATCGATCCTCTTCTTCCTGAGATCGTCGCGTCGCTTGTGCGCGCGCCGAGCCTCGTCGTCGAAGCGCCGCCCGGCGCGGGCAAGACGACGCGCGTGCCCGCCGCGCTGCTCGACTCCGAGGTCGTCGGCGACGGCGAGGTGTGGGTGCTGGAGCCGCGACGGCTCGCCGCGCGCCTCGTCGCGCGCCGCGTCGCGGAAGAGAGGGACGAAAAACTCGGCGAGACGGTCGGTTATCAGGTGCGCTTCGAGGAGATCGCTTCCGGAAGAACGCGGCTGCGCTTCGTCACCGAGGGCGTGCTCACGCGCAGGCTGCTGGGCGATCCCGCGCTCGCGCGCGTCGCCTGCGTCGTGCTCGACGAGTTCCACGAGCGCCACCTGCAAGCCGATCTCGCGCTCGCGCTGCTGCGGAGACTACAGCAGACCTCGCGCCCGGACCTGCGGCTCGTCGTCATGTCCGCCACGCTCGACGCCGCGCCCGTCTCAAACTACCTCGGCGACTGTCCGCGCGTCCGCTCCGAAGGTCGCCTGTTCGACGTGAAGATCGAGCACGCCGCGCGCGAGGACGAGCGACCGCTCGCGGCGCAGGTCGAGTCAGCCGTGCGCGGGCTCGTCGCCGAGGGGCTCGGGGGCGACGTGCTCGTCTTTCTTCCGGGCGCGGCGGAGATTCGTCGCGCGCAAGAAGCGTGCGCCGCGCTCGCCGAGGCGAACGATCTCACCATCGCGCCGCTGCACGGCGAGCTTCCCGCGGAGGCGCAGGACGCGGCGGTGCGCCCGTCGCCCGGACGAAAAATAATTCTCTCGACGAACGTCGCCGAGACTTCCGTCACGATTGAAGGCGTCGCGGCGGTGGTTGATTCGGGGCTCGCGCGCGTCGCGCGCCACTCGCCGTGGTCGGGCTTGCCGAAGCTGGAGGTGGCGCGCGTCAGTCGCGCGTCCGCCGCGCAGCGCGCCGGTCGCGCCGGTCGCACGCGCGCGGGGCGTGCCTTGCGCCTCTACACCGCACAGGACTTCGCCGCGCGCCCCGCGCACGACGCGCCCGAGATTCAGAGGCTCGATCTCGCCGAAGCCGCGCTCGAACTGCGCGCGGCGGGCGTCTCTGATCTCAACGGCTTCGGCTGGTTCGAGCCGCCGAACGCGCAATCGGTCGCGGCGGCGGACGAGCTGCTCGAACGGCTCGGCGCGGTTGACGCCGCGCGCCGCGTCACGGCGCTCGGTCGGCGGATGCTGAAACTTCCTCTGCACCCGCGTCTCGCGCGCATCGTCGCCGAAGGAGAGCGGCGCAACGTCGCGCGCGCGGCGTGCGTCGTCGCGGCGCTCATCTCTGAGCGCGACATACGCGAGCGCGAAATCTTCGCCGCGCCGCGCGCGTCGCGGCGCGGCGTCGCGGCGAAGCACGGCTCGTCCGATCTCGTCGAACTCCTCGATCTCTTCGGCGAGGCGGCGCGCGCAGACTTCGCGCCCGCGCGACTGCGCTCGCTCGGTCTCGGCGTCGGCGCGACGCGCAACGTGGATCGCGCGCGCCGCCAACTGCAAAGGCTCGTCGGGGGCGGAGCGCGTGAGGCTCGGCGCGGGACGCGCGGCGCGGCGGACGCGCGCGGGGGCGGCAAGAAAAAGGAACGAGACGGGGCGACAGATCATGACGTGACGTCGGAATATGACGAGGAGTCTTTACTGATCTCGATCCTGACGGGCTACCCCGACCGCGTCGCGCGTCGGCGCGAGGAGGCTGCGCGCGACGCGCGCGAGTCGGAGGTCGAGGTCGTGCTCGCGGGCGGCGGCGCGGCGGTGCTCGCGCCGGAGAGCGTCGTGCGCGCGGCGGAGTTTCTGGTCGCGGTGGACGCGGAGGAGCGGCGCGCGCAAGGGAGGCGGCGCGCGCGCGGCGCGACGGCGACGGTCGTGCGGCTCGCGAGCGCGATTGAAGCCGACTGGCTGCTCGATCTCTTCGCCGAGCGGATCACGGAAGATGACGAGGCGCGCTGGGACGCGCAGGGCGAGCGCGTCGAGGTCGTGAGCCGCCTGCTGTACGACGGGCTGGTGCTCGACGAGAGGCGCGCCGCGGAAGCGCGCGGCGCGGAAGTCTCGCGCGTCCTCGCCGAGGCGGCGCTCGCGGCGGGCGTCGAGAGGTTCGTCGCGCGCGAAGAGATCGAGCAGTTCGTCGCGCGCGTCGAGTTCGTCGCCCGGGCGTTCCCCGAAGCGAGCTTCCCGACGTTCGGCGAAGAGGACGTGCGCGCGGCGCTCGTCAAGCTCTGCGACGGGCGGCGCGGCTTCGCGGGGCTGCGCGAGGCGGCGGGCGGGGGCGGGCTCGTCGGCGGGCTGCGCGCGCGTCTGTCGCCGGAGCAGCAGCGACTGCTCGCGCGCGCCGCGCCGGAGCGCGTACAGCTCGCGGGCGGGAGACAGGCGCGCGTTACTTACGAGCGCGGCAAGCCGCCGTGGGTCGCCTCAAGGCTGCAAGATTTTTTCGGGATGCGCGAAAGCCCGCGCGTCGCGGACGGGCGCGTCGCGTTAGTCCTCCACCTGCTCGCGCCGAACCGGAGAGCCGTGCAGGTCACGTCAGACCTCGCGGGCTTCTGGTCGCGCCACTACCCGCAGGTGCGGCGCGAACTCTCGCGCCGCTACCCGCGCCACGACTGGCGCGAAGACCCGGCGGGCGCGCGCCCGGCGAAGAAGTAAAGCCCGTCGGCGAAGCCCCGGCGCGGTCGATCACGTCACGACAGCGCGACGTCTATGTTGCGCGCGAAGAGCAGGGACATGAGCGTGAGGAGGATGAGCGAGATCGTGCGGATGATCTGATCCGCGCGCGGGCTGCGCCCCCAGGTGGCGAGGACGAAGAAGGCGGGGAAGAGCAGCAGCGCGTAGCGCGCCTGAGACTGGAGCAGGCCGGAGCTGAGCGCGACGAAGGTCGCCGAGAGCGTGTAGCAGGCGAGCGACCACGCGCGCCGCCGGAGCAGGACGAAGCCGCAGGCGAGCGCGAGCACCGCGGCGAGGAAGTTGACGACGCGGAAGTCCCAGGACTTGGCGAGCAGCAGCGGGTCGGAGGCGAAGTCCCAGAGCGGCGCGAGGAAGAAGCGCGGCGTGCGCCCCCACGCGACGAGTATGTCTTTGAAGGCGAGCGCGTCGCCCGTCGTGCGGCGCAGGAAGAGCATGAAGGAGACGAGCCCGGCGGGGACGAGCAGGAGCGGCAGGAAGTTGAGTCGCGGCTTGAGCGTGCGGTAAGTCTCCCAGTAAACGAGCGCGAGCGCGGGCAGCAGCAGGACGCCGGTCGAGCGCGTGGCGGAGGCGAGCGCGCCGGCGAGCCCGGCGGTGAGCCAGCGGCGGCTCTTCGCCTCGTGGAAACTCAAGACCGTGAGCAGCAGGAAGAGCGACTCGGTCATCGGCACCGAGAAGAAGTAGCTGACGGGGTAGGCGGCGAGGTAGAAGACGGCGCGCGCGGCGTCGGCGTCGGTGAGATCGAAGAGGCGCGCGGTGCGGTAGAGCAGCCAGAGGGCGACGAAGAGGAAGACGTGCGAAAGCGCGATACCCGTCAGTTGCGGATCGCCCGTGAGCCGCGAGGCGTAGCGCAGCGTGAGCGGGAAGAGCGGGAAGAAAGCCCAGTTGGTCTGCCGCTCGGCGGAGAACGGGCGGTGCTCGTAGCCTCGGACGGCGATGCTCACGTACCAGTTGCAGTCCGCGCGGCTGACGAGGTAGCGCAGCGTGCGCGCGACGGGCGCGCGGTTGAGCGTGAGCGCGCCCCCCGCGTAGTCGCTGCGCCCCGGCTCGACGAGGACGACTTCGAAGCGCGCCGCGAGGATGAAGACCGCCAGCACGAGCAGGCGCGTCAGCACGAAGGCGAACGCCGCCGCGCGCAAGGCGCGATCCCGCGCGAGGCGGCTCACCAGAGCGCGCGCGCCGCTCGCCGCGCCGCCGCGCCGTTCGTCGGAAACCGTTTCGGGCACGCGCGGCATGATGGCTTAAGTCCCGCGCGGCAGTCAAAAGAAACCGCGGCGCGGCGCGCGCGGCGCGGGATGTGTTAAAGTCCGCGTGCGCGCGCCACGCAGTCCCGCCGCGCCTACCGAATGACCGCGACGCTCGTTTCAGTCGTCGTCCCCTGCTACGACGAGGAGCCGGTGCTCACCCCGACGCACGCGGCGCTCGCGCGCGCTCTCTCCGTGATCGAAGGCGCGGCGTTCGAGATCGTTTACGTCAACGACGGCAGCCGCGACCGCACGCTCGAAGTGTTGCGCGAGCTCCAACGCGCGGACGCGCGCGTCCGGGTGGTGAGCCTCTCGCGCAACTTCGGCCACCAGCTCGCCGTCTCCGCCGGGATCGAGCACGCCGCGGGCGCGTGCGTCGTCGTGATAGACGCGGATCTGCAAGACCCGCCCGAAGTGATCCCGGAGATGTTCGCCCTGTGGCGCGAGGGCTACCACGTCGTGTACGGCGTGCGAGCCGAGCGCGAGGGCGAGACGGCGTTCAAGACCTGGACGGCGCGCCTCTTCTACCGACTCATCAACCGGCTCTCGCACGTCGAGATGCCGCTCGACGCGGGCGACTTCCGCCTGATGGATCGCCGCGTGGTCGAAGTGCTGCTCTCGATGCCGGAGCGCGACCGCTACCTGCGCGGCATGGTGAGCTGGATCGGCTTCCGCCAGATCGCGGTCGTTTACCGGCGCGCCGCGCGCCGCGCCGGGCGTAGCAAGTACCCGCTCGCGAAGATGGTCAGGTTCGCCGCCGACGGCTTGCTCTCGTTCTCGCTCACGCCTTTGCGCCTCGCGATCTGGACGGGCTTCGCCGCGATCCTCATCGCGTTTGCCGGAATCCTCTGGGCGGTGCTGCTGCGTCTGTTCACGAACGACTGGGTGAAGGGCTGGGCTTCGCTCTTCACGGCGGTCTCGTTCCTCGGCGGCGTGCAGCTCGTCACGCTCGGCATCATCGGCGAGTACATCGGGCGCATCTACGCGGAGGTCAAGCGCCGCCCGCTCTACGTCGTCGCCGAACGGCTCGGCTTCGACAGCCGGCGGGACGCGCGAGACGCCGCGCGCGCCGAGGCGACCGACGCCGCGCGGCTGGAGATCGGATCACCCGACGAGAAGGCGGTTGAAGGGGCGACCGCCGGAGAGGCGACGGTCGGCGCGGACGCGATGCGTTGACGCGCGCTCTCGATCCTGACGCCACATGCTCATCGGACTCGACGCCATCCCGCTCACGGAGCCGCTGTCGGGCGTCGGTCGCTACACGCTCGAACTCGCGCGCGCCCTCGCCGCCGCCTCGCCCGCGGACGACTTCGAGCTCGTCTACCCCGCACGCTACCCGCCGATCACAATCGCGGAAGACGACGGCGAACCCGCCGGGGGCGGCGGCGGATCGTTTCCGCCGAACCTGAAACTCGCGCGCGTCCGCGCCGGGCTCCTCGGTCGCCGCTGGTGGCTGGTGGGGCTGCCGCGCCAACTCAAGCGGCGCCGCCGCGCGCTCTTCCACGGCACGAACTACGAGGTGCCGCTGCGCGCCGCGTGCCCGACCGTGCTGACCGTTCACGATCTCTCAGCCTTCACGCACGGCGAGACACAACTGCCGCGCCGCGCGCGCCGGCTGCGCCGCCGTCTCCCTCTCATGGCGCGCGCCGCGACGCACGTCATCACGCCGACCGAAGCCGTGCGCCGCGAGGCGTGCGAGATTCTCAAGCTCGACGCCGCGAAGGTCACAGCCGTCCACGAAGCGCCGCGCGCGGTGTTCCGCCCGCTCGCGCGCGAGCGCGCCGCGGGAGTTCTGCGCCGGCTCGGCGTCGCGGGCGACTTCCTGCTCGCCGTCGGCACAATCGAGCCGCGCAAAAATCTGACGACGCTCGTCGCAGCCTTCGAGCGCGTCGCGCTCTCGCGCCCGCTCACGCTCGTCGTCGCGGGAAGGGAGGGCTGGCTCGTCGAAACTTTGCGCGCGCGCGTCGAGTCGTCGCCCGCGCGCGAGCGCGTGCGCTTCACGGGTCACCTCCCAGACGAAACCTTGCGCGCTCTCTACTCCTCGTGCCTCGCGTTCGTCTATCCTTCGCTCTACGAGGGCTTCGGTCTGCCGCCGCTCGAAGCCGCCGCGTGCGGCGCGGCGGTCGTCGCGAGCCGCATCCCGCCGCTCGAAGAGACGCTCGGCGAGCGCGGCGCGCTCCTCTTCGACGCCGACGACGCGGACGGGCTCGCGCGCGCGCTCCACGATCTCTGCGACGACGAGAGCCTGCGTGGCAGACTCGCGCTCGCCGGGCGGCAGCGCGCCGCCGAGTTCACCTGGGAGCGCGCCGCGCGCGAGACGCTCGCGGTTTACGCACGCGCGCTTGGAGCGGGCTCGCGCGTTGACGTAGATTAGCGCCTGCCGCGCGAGCCGCGCGGTCGAAGGTTGACGTGATGAAGCTCGACGCCGAAGCCGAGAACGTCCTCGTGGAGATTCGACAGAACCTGCGCGCGCGCGCGGGCGCGCCCGCCGTGTCAGACGACGGGCGCAGCCGCGAGCTGCTCGCGCGGCTCGAAGCCGATCTCTCGGTGCTGGCGCGCGCGTGGGATCGCCTGCCGCCCGTCGCGAGCGACCGCGCGGGGCTCCTCGCGCGGTCGCTCGCGACG
>JAIVGV010000117.1 GCA_020201365.1 Acidobacteriota bacterium | reverse complement strand
TCGCGCGGGTCGCGCGCGACGAGTGGCGGCGCACGCGCGACAAGCAGTGGGAGGAGGTGGCGCGCGCCCTCACCGAGAGGATAGACTGACGCGAGAAGTCGTGAGTATGGAGTCGGGGTCTGGTGTCAACTCGCTTAATTCCTACCCCGGACTCCGGACTCCGGGCTCCAGAACCCCAGACTTAAATTTATGTGCGGAATCGTAGGCATCGTGAGGCGCGGCGGGCGCGCGGTTGACCGAGCCGTGTTGCAAAGCATGTGCGACGCGATCCGGCACCGCGGTCCCGACGAGGAGGGCGCTTACGTCGGCGGCGCGGCGGGCGTCGCCATGCGCCGCCTCGCGATCATTGACCTCGCCTCGGGACAGCAGCCGATGCACTCGGACGACGGCGCGCGCCACATCGTCTATAACGGCGAGACCTACAACTACAAGGAGCTGCGCAAAGAGCTCGCCAAGCTCGGTCACTCGTTCCACACGGACTGCGACACCGAGGTGATCCTGCGCGCCTACGAGCAGTACGGGGCGGACTGCCCGAAGTATCTGCGCGGCATGTTCGCCTTCGCGATCTGGGACGAGCGCGAAGAAGAGCTGTTCCTCGCGCGCGACCGCGTCGGCAAGAAGCCGCTGCTCTACGCGCTCACGCCGGACGGGCTGGTCTTCGGCTCGGAGTTCACCGCGCTCCTGAAACACCCGGACGTGAGCCGCGACGTGGATCGCGAGGCGCTGCACTACTACCTCACCTTCATGTGCGTCCCCGCGCCGCTCACCGCCTACCGGCAGATCAGGAAGCTCGAACCCGGACACACCCTGCGCTACTCGCCGCGCACCAACGAAGTGAAGATCGAGCGCTACTGGCAGCTCGACTTCTCGAAGAAGATCAAGGCGGACGAGCGCGAGGCGGGCGAGCGCGCCGTGGAGCTTCTGCGCGAAGCCGTGCGCGTCCGGCTGATGTCGGAGGTGCCGCTCGGCGCATTCCTTTCGGGCGGCATTGATTCGAGCGCCGTCGTCGCGCTGATGAGCGAGGAGTCGTCCGCGCCCGTCAAAACTTTTTCCATCGGCTTCGACGAGCAGGACTTCTCCGAGCTGCACCACGCGCGCCGCGTCGCGGAGCACGTCGGAGCCGAGCACCACGAGTTCGTCGTCCGACCCGACGCGCTCGAAGTTTTGCCCACCATCGTCGAGCACTACGGCGAGCCCTACGCCGACTCCTCAGCCATCCCGACCTACTACGTCTCGCGCGAGACGCGGCGGCACGTGACGGTCGCCCTCAACGGCGACGGCGGCGACGAGTGCTTCGCGGGCTACGAGCGCTACGCGGCGATGAAGCTCGCGGGCGCGTACCGCAGAATCCCCGGCGTCGTGCGCGAGGGGCTCATCCGCCACGCCGCCGAGCTGATCCCGGCGTCGGAGGCGCGCCGCAGCCGCGCGCGCGATCTCAAGCGCTTCGTGCGCGCGGCGTCCTTGCCGCACGTCGAGCGCTACGTGCGCTGGATCAGCGTCTTCGACGACGAGGCGAAGGCTGCGCTCTACACCGACGAGTTCGCGCGCGAAACGCGGGGGCGCGAGGCGGCGTCGTTCGTCGCGCCGTGGTTCGCGAGCGCGAACGGGTCGGGCATCGTTGACGCCGTGCTGCTCGCCGACACGATGACCTACCTGCCGAACGATCTCCTCGTCAAGGTTGACATCGCGAGCATGGCGGTCTCCTTGGAAGCGCGCTCGCCCTTCCTCGATCACCACGTCATGGAGTTCGCCGCGAGCTTGCCGGAGAGCCTGAAGCTGCGCGGGCTGACGACGAAGTACCTGCTGAAGCGCGTGCTCAAGCGGCTCGTGCCCGAGGAGAACCTGGCGCGGCGCAAGATGGGCTTCGGCGTGCCCATCGGCTACTGGCTGCGCGGGCGGCTCGAGCCATTCCTGCGCGAGACGCTGCTCTCTGAGAAGCACCTGCGGCGCGGTCTCTTCAAGCCCGAAGCCGTGCGCCGCATGATCGAGCTGCACGCGCGCGGCGAGCGCGACTACGCCACGCGCCTCTGGACGCTGCTCATGCTCGAACTCTGGTTCGGGCGGTTCATTGACTGACGGCGGGCGGCGCGCTCTCTCTTCCCACACTTCCGAGGAGGCTCGATTCGTGAAAGGCATCGTGCTCGCGGGCGGCTTGGGCGCGCGGCTGCGCCCGCTGACGGCGGTGACGAACAAGCACCTGCTGCCCGTCTATGACAAGCCGATGATCTACTACCCCGTCCGGACGCTCGTCAACGCCGGGATCACCGACATCATGATCGTCACGGGCGGAAACTCCGCGGGCGACTTCCTGAAGCTCCTGAAGAACGGTCGCGACTTCGGCTTGAAGCACCTCAACTACACCTACCAGGAGGGCGAGGGCGGCATCGCCGCCGCGCTCTCGTTGTGCGAAGACTTCGCCGACACTGACCCGGTCTGCGTCGTCCTCGGCGACAACATCATCGAGGGCAACATCCGCGCGCAGGTCGCCTCCTACCGGCGCCAGGGGGGCGGCGCGAAGATTCTCCTCAAGCGCGTCCCCGACCCGCAGCGCTTCGGCGTGCCCGCGCTCGACGGTCGCCGCGTCGTGCGCATCGAGGAGAAGCCCGCCGAGCCGAAGTCCGACTACGCCGTCGTCGGCATCTACATGTACGACGCCGAAGTGTTCCGCATCATCAAGACGCTCAAGCCCTCGCAACGCGACGAGCTCGAGATCACCGACGTGAACAACGCCTACGTCGCGCGCGGCGCGATGACTTGGGACGAGCTCGAAGGCTGGTGGTCGGACGCGGGCACGTTCGAATCGCTCCTTCGCGCCAGCCGCCTCGTCGCCGCCACCGGCGCCAACAAGCTCGACATGGACGGCGCGAAGCCCGAGGAAGAGGTCTTGAACGCGGCGGGGGCGTGAGCGAAAGCAGCACTCAGCACTCAGCGGTCAGCGGTCAGCCGATCCACCTTTGCGGAAAGTCGAGTCGAACAATCTTCGGAGAGTGTCAACCCTGTTCGCCATTCAAAAGCTGACCGCTGATTGCTGACTGCTGAGTGCTTCTTCGATGAAAGTCATCCGCATCATCGCGCGCCTGAACGTCGGCGGACCCGCGCGCCACGTCGCGTGGCTCACGTCGGCGCTCCGGCGCGAGGGCGTCGAGTCCATCCTCGTCGCGGGCGTCGTCCCCGCGGGCGAGGAGGACATGACCTACTTCGCGCGCGCGCAAGGGGTCGAGCCCGTCCGCCTCCCGGAGATGAGCCGCGAGGTCTCGCCGAAAGACCTGGCGGCGGCGTGGAAGCTCTTCCGGCTTTTCCTGCGCGAGCGCCCCGACATCGTCCACACGCACACGGCGAAGGCGGGCACGGTCGGACGCTTCGCGGGGCTGCTCTACCGCTGGCTCACGCCCTCGGCGCTGTGGGGTCGCCCGCGCCCGTGCCGCTTCGTGCACACCTACCACGGGCACATCTTCCACAGCTACTACGGCCGCGCGAAGACCGGATTCTTCCTCGCCGTCGAGAAGTTCCTCGCGCGCGCGGCGACGGATAAGATCGTCGTCATCAGCCCGCGGCAGCGGCGGGAGATCAACGAGCGGTTCGGCGTCGGGCGCGCCGGGCAGTTCGAGATCGTCCCGCTCGGGCTCGACACGCGCCCGTTCGACGACTGGGCGCGGCGGCGCGTGCGCGAGCGCGGGCGGCTCGGCGCGGCGGGCGACGAGGTGCTCGTCGGCATCGTCGGTCGCCTCACGGAGATCAAGAACCACGCGCTCTTCCTCGACGCGGCGGCGCACTACCTGCGCGAGCGCGCGCGGACGGGCACGGCCGCGTCGCGCCGCGCGCGCTTCCTCGTCTTCGGCGACGGGCACCTGCGCCGCGCGCTCGAAGCGCGCGCCGCCGCGCTCGGTCTCGGCGGCGACGTGCTATCTTTCGAGGGCTCGCGCGACGATCCCGAAAACTTCTACCCGGCGCTCGACGTCGTCGCGCTCACCTCCCTCAACGAGGGCACGCCGCTCACCATCATCGAGGCGATGGCGAACGCGCGCGCGTGCATCGCGACCGGGGTCGGCGGCGTGCCCGATCTCGTCGGCGAGACGGACGCGCGACTCAGGCGGCACGAGGGCGAGTGGCGCCTGTGCGAGCGCGGCGTGCTCGTCGAGCGCCCGGACGCGCAGGCTTTCGCGAGCGGGCTCGCGTACCTCGTCGAGCACGAGGGCGTGCGCGCCGAGCTGGGCGCGCGCGGGCGCGAGTTCGTCCTGCGCGAGCACTCGCTCGCGCGGCTCGTCGCGGACATCTCGCGGCTCTACCGCGAACTGCTCGGCGACGGCGCGCGCGCGGCGACCGGCGCGCGCGGAGAGGGTCGCGCCGCCGCGCCGCGCGTGAAGGGCGTCTGAGCGTTGAGGGTAACTCGTCGTTCGCTAGTTAACACGTTGACGGTTTCGGAAAGGGGACTGACAGTTTGCGAGTCTTAATCACGGGCGGCGCGGGCTTCATCGGCTCGCACCTGTCGGACGCATACGTCGCGCGCGGCGAAGAGGTCTTCGTCGTGGACGATCTCTCGACCGGCTCGATGGAGAACATCGCGCACCTCAAGCGCCACCCGCGCTTCCACTACACGATTGACACCGTGCACAACCACCCCGTCCTCGCCGAGCTGATCGACGAGTGCGACGTGGTCTTCCACCTGGCGGCGGCGGTCGGCGTCAAGCTGATCGTCGAGAGCCCGGTGAGAACCATCGAGACGAACGTGCGCGGCACGGAGGTCGTCCTCTCGCTCGCGAACAAGAAGAAGAAGAAGGTCTTGGTCGCCTCGACGTCCGAAGTTTACGGCTTGAGCGATCAGGTGCCGTTCCGCGAGGACGGCAACCTCGTGATGGGCGCGACGACGAAGGGGCGCTGGTCTTACGCCTGCTCCAAAGCCATTGACGAATTCCTCGCGCTCGCCTACTGGCGCGAGCGCAAGCTGCCGACCGTCATCGTGCGCCTCTTCAACACGGTGGGGCCGAGGCAGACCGGGCAGTACGGCATGGTCATCCCGACCTTCGTCAAGCAGGCGCTCGCCGGGCGACCGATCACCGTCTACGGCGACGGCAAACAGACGCGCTGCTTCGGCTACGTCGGCGACGTGGTCGGCGCGCTCGCGCGGCTGATGGAGCGGGACGAGGCTGTGGGTCAGGTCTTCAACATCGGATCGAGCGAGGAGGTCTCGATCCTCGAACTCGCCCGCCGCGTCAAGAAGCTCACGCAGTCCGACTCCGAGATCGTCTTCGTCCCCTACGACGAGGCGTACGAGGAGGGCTTCGAGGACATGCCCCGCCGCGTCCCCGACACCACGAAGGCGCGCTCGCTCGTCGGCTTCGAGGCGACAGAGTCTCTGGACGGCATCCTCAAGAAAGTGATCGAGTATCACAGCGGACAGTAGTGAATAGTGAATAGTGAATAGTGAATAGTGAATAGTGAATAGAAAGGAAGCCAGCCGTGCGTCCTCACGAGAAGCTGGGTGTCTGGAGTAAGTCGGTTGAGTTCGTGGTCAGCCTTTACAAAGCGACCGAGACTTTCCCTAGAGAAGAAAAGTTCGGGTTGACTTCCCAAGTAAGGCGAGCCGCTGTATCTGTCCCCGCCAACATCGCTGAGGGGGCAGCGCGGAGAACCGCCAAAGAATTCATCCACTTCCTATCCATCGCTCAAGGTTCGACAAGCGAGGTCGAAACGGAACTGCTCATCGCCTTCCGCCTCGGTTTTCTCAACGAGCGTGTGTATAAGGACTTGTGCCTCTCGCTAGATGAGATCGGCAGGATGATTAGTGGGCTAACTCAGAGCCTAAAACGC
>JAIVGV010000398.1 GCA_020201365.1 Acidobacteriota bacterium | reverse complement strand
CATCAGCTCGGCGCTCCCCTTCTTCAGCTCGCGGTCGAACATCTGCGATATATGTGGCATAGCCATAGATTACTTAAGACGATATATGGAGTCAAAAGGTTTCGGCTAATTTGCGGGCGCCGCAAGCCCGGCGGCGCGGGCGATCCCGCGTCGCGGCGGGCGGGGCGCCAACCCCGCCCGCCGCGACGGCGCAGTCGAACCATAAATTTCCTATTGCCTTCCAATAGAGGATGTGAGATGCTCCTATGCGAACCCAATAGGAGGTCTCCCGGTGGGCGACAAGACCGACATCTGGCAGGGCACGCTCGCCCTGATGATTCTCAAAACTCTGGAAGCGATGGGCGCGCTGCACGGCTACGGCGTCGCGCGGCGCATCGAGCAGACGAGCGGCGGGCTGCTCTCCGTCAACTACGGCACGATCTACCCGGCGCTCATCAAGCTCGAACAGGAGGGCTACATCTCCTCCGAGTGGGGCATGTCCGACAACAACCGCCGGGCGAAGTACTACAGGCTCACGCGCGCCGGACGCCGCCAGCTCGCCGAGGAGGCGCGCGAGTGGGAGAAGACGACGGCCATCCTCGCGCGCTTCTTCGCGCCCGCAAAGGAGTCCTGATGCGAACCAGACGACTGCGCTCCTTCTTCGTCCGCGCGGGCTCGCTCTTCAGCCGACGCGCGCGCGACCGAGAGCTGGCGGAAGAGTTGGAGAGTCACATCCAGATGCACACGGACGAGAACGTGCGCGCCGGGATGAGCCCGCGAGAAGCGCGGCGGCAGGCGCTCGTCGCGCTCGGCGGCGTCGCGCAGACGGAAGAAGAGTGCCGCAGGCAGAGCGGCTTGCCCGCGGTCGAAGGCTTGTGGCGCAACCTGCGCCACAGCGTCCGGCTGCTGTCGAAGAAGCCGGGCTTCGCCGCGACCGCCGTCGTCACGCTCGCGCTCGGCATCGGCGCGACGGCGGCGATCTACAGCGTCGTTTACGCCACGCTCTTCGAGCCGATGCCCTACCCGAAGCCGGAGCAGTTGGTGATGGTCTGGTCGAAGGGCAATGGGCGGCGCAGCTCCGTCTCGGCGGGCGACTTCCTTGAGTGGAAGCGGCGCGCCGCGTCCTTCCAGTACCTCGAAGCGTGGACGGGCGGCGGCACGTTCAACGTGGCGACCGAGGATCGCCCGGAGCAGGTGCAAGCCGCTCTGATGACGCCCGGCTTTTTTCGGATGACCGGCGCGCCGATGTTTCTCGGTCGCGACTTCCTGCCGGACGAGGGCGTGCCGGGCAGGGATCACGTCGTCGTCATGACCCACCGTCTGTGGAGTCTTTACTTCGGCGCGGATCGCGGGATCGTCGGTCGGCTGATTCGCATGAACGGCGAGCCCTACACGGTCGTCGGCGTCACGCCGCCGGGGATGCGCGACCGGCAGCAGTCGCAGCTCATGCTCCCGCTCGCCTTCAAGCCCGAACAGATCACGCACGACTCGCGCGGGTTGCTCGTGATGGGTCGTCTCAAGGACGGCGTGACGCCGCGGCAAGCCGACGCGGAGATGCAGTCCGTCACGCGCCAGCTCGCCGAGGAGTTCCCGCAGACGAACGTGAACTGGGCGGCGGGCGTCGAGCCCTTGCAGAACGACTTCATCCCCGACGCGACCATCAAAAACCTCTGGCTGCTGCTCGGCGCGGTCGGCTTCCTGCTCCTGATCGGCTGCGTCAACGTCGCGAACCTGCTGCTCGCGCGCGGCACGACCCGACGCCGCGAAGTCGCCATCCGCGCGGCGCTCGGCGCGACTCGCGGGCAACTGTTCGCGCAGTTCATCACCGAGAGTCTGGTGCTGGCTCTGGCGGGCGGCGCGCTCGGCGTCCTTCTCGGCTGGATGATCGTTCAAGGGATTCTCGCGATCCTCCCGTTCCAGATGCTGCCCTCGGAGGCTGACGTGCGCTTGAGCGTCCCCGTGCTCATCTTCACGCTCGCCGCGACCATCGTCGCGGGGCTTCTCTTCGGCTGCGCGCCCGCTTGGCAGGCGAGTCGGCTCGATCTGAACGAGGTGCTCAAACAGGGCGGTCGCGCGGGCGGCGGCGGCGGTCGCCTTCGGCGCGCGCTCGTCGTCGCGGAGTTCGCCCTCGCGCTGACGCTGCTCGCCGGCGGTGGGCTCGCGCTGCGCAGCTTCTGGAATCTGACGCGGCTCGATCTCGGCGTGCGCACGGATCACGTGCTCACCTTCTACCTGCCCGTCCCGCAGTCGCGCTTCAAAGAGCCGGAGCGCGCGAGCCCCTACTACCGGCAACTGCTCGAAAAGATCGGCGCCGTGCCCGGCGTCGAGACGGCGACCGTGACGACGGGGCTGCCGCTGCGGGGCGCGGGACAGGTCAGACCCTTCCGCGTCGTCGGCGCGCCGCCGCCCGCGCCGGGCGCGCGACAGTTGGCGGGATTCCAGTACGTCACGCCCGGCTACTTCGACACCTTCGGCATACGCGTCGTCAGAGGGCGACACTTCACGGAGCAGGACGGCGACGCGGGCGCGCGCGTCGCGATGGTCAACGAGACCTTCGCGCGGCGTTACCTCGCAGCCGACGATCCGCTCGCGCAGCGCATCGCCGTGAGCCAGCCCGCGCCGCCCGGCTCACAAGGCAACGCGCAGGGAAGCGCGCAGAACGGCGCACAGGGCGGAGAGCGTAGCGGCAGCGAGAGCGAGTGGCAGATTGTCGGCGTCTTCCACGACACGCGCGGCGGGATAGGTTTGCGCGACGACGAAACTCCGGTCGTCTATCTGCCGTTCTGGCAGAGCCCGCAGCCGCGCGCGTCCGTGGCGGTGCGCACGGCGGGCGAGCCGGAGTCGGTCACGCGCGACCTCGCCGCGGCGGTGAGCGCGGTCGATCCCGATCTGCCGCTCGCGGGCGTCAAGACGATGGATCAGATTCTCGGTGAGACGCTCGCGTTCGACCGCTTCGGCGTGGTGCTCTACGGCAGCTTCGCCGCGCTGGCGCTCTTGCTCGCCGCGGTCGGCATCTACGGCGTGATGGCTTTCGCCGTCGCCGAGCGCGCGCACGAGTTCGGCGTGCGCGTGGCGCTCGGCGCGGCGGGCGGACAGCTCTTGCGCCTGGTTCTCGGCGAGGGCGTGAGGCTCGCCGTCTTCGGACTCCTGCTCGGGCTGGGCGGCGCGTACCTCGTGGGGCGCGTCATGCGGTCGAACCTCTACGGCGTCAGCGCGCTCGACGCGCGCGCCTTCGGCGGCGTCGCCTTCGTGCTGCTCGCCGCGGCGCTGCTCGCCTGCTACTTCCCCGCCCGCCGCGCCGCGCGCGCCGATCCGATGGTCGCGCTGCGCGAGGAATGAACGGCGCGCGATCGCACCACAGCCCGACGCATTCACGCCGTGCTACGGGCCGGAGGAGTCGTGAGACGGGACTGCAGGAACGTTAGTATCTGTCTCACGATCTCGCGCGTCTTCTCGCAATCGTTGAACAGATCGAAGGCGTGCGGGGCGTCCGCGAGGTTCACGAAGGTGAGCGGCAGATCGTTCGCCAGGGCTTCGACGAGGAAACGATCAATCGTCTCGTTCAGCCGCGGCATTTCGTCGCGACCCGCGCGCGCGACGAAGAGCGGCGCAGCCTTTGGCAGCTCGCAGACCGACCTCCCCGCGCACGGATTGGCGAAACCGAACTTCTTCGCCGCCTCCGCCACGACGTTTGAGCCTTCGAGGTCGAGCATGTACCCGTAGCACAGCGCGGCGCACCGCAATGCGTCGCCTTCGCGCATCAGCGCCGATAGCGCGACGGGGACGTTGCCGGAGCACGCCCACAGCCCGACGCGCCCGCCGTCAACTCCCAGCGCGTCGGCGTTCTGCCGGACGTGTCGCAGCAGCGCGCCGAGGTCAGCTTCCGGCTCGCGGCTCGCGTAAGTGATCGCAGCCAAGCCGGAGGCGGCGAACAGGCGCGCCCAAGAGACGGTCGAGCCCATCTCTTTGAACTTGCAGCCGACCGCCCTCTCGAATCCCGGATCGGGATACCCCGCGACGATGACGACGGCGGGCGGCGGCTCAACGTCAGCCGAACCGGGCGGGCGGTAGATGTCCATCGTCAGAGCGCCCGCGTCGGCGACTTTGTACACGACGTCGCGGCGAACTACCGCTTGCTCCATGCCGGGAATTCGATAGACGACTTCCAGCTTCGAGACGTGATCCTGCCGAGCGTCTTCGTTCACGCGCGTCGTCCTCCGCAGAGTTTTCTGTTAAAGCAAAATCCGCCGGGCAGTTTCTGCCGCGACGGATTTCCCGCGTGCGCGATGCCCGAAGGCGACTTCGGGTACGGCGCCCTTTGTGCTCTACGTGCTTGCCTAGATCAACAACCCCTCGCGCGCCTTATACACACCGCGTCGCCGCGACGCAAGTACCTCTCATCATATCCCGCGCGCCTCAGAGTCCGACCCGATGAGACGCCGGAGCCGCGTATAGACGAGAGGGTAAATTATCACTGCCGGAGGCGGGTTGTGTTGTGAAGCCCACACCTGCCAGCGCCCGCCGCGCTTGACGTAGGTGTCCGTGAAGCTGAGCCGCACGTCGAAGCGCCGACCCTGCTCGTCTCGCCCCTCTTAAAGCGGGACACGGCTGCGGGTCGGCCCGCCGCGACGACGACGCGGGCGAAGGTTGCGCGCATACTCCTCCGCAGATTTCTCGGAGATGATCAAACGACAGGCGAGCAGACATTACCGTCGAGGCTCGCGCGCCGCGGCTTGCAGTTTCTTGCGCGTTTGAGTTTTGGGCTGGCGCTTCGGGCGGGTCTAACTTTTTGGCGAGCGGGCGACGCGATTTAGTGCGCGGACGCCGCGCGGCTTTAGTGAGGACGGAGCGTAGCCGAACCTCCTGCGGAAGGAGCGCGTGAAGTGGCTGAGGTTTGAGAAGCCGACCTCGAAGCAGGTCTCGGTGACGGGCACGCCGTCGCGCAGCATCCGCGAGGCACGCTCAAGCCGCACTCCCAGCAGGTAACGGTGCGGCGGCTCGCCCGCGAGCTCGCGGAACACGCGCGCGAACTGGAAGGGGCTCATCCCGACGTGCGCGGCGAGCGACGCGAGCGTGTGCGACTCCCAGTAGCGCGCCTCAAGCAGCGCGCGCACAGTTTCGACGCGCTCGGCGTACCAGCCGAGTTGGCGCGCGCGGTACAGCTTGCCTTCAACGTCGCCGCCGGAGCGGACGGCGGAAACGAGCTCGCACGCCAAGACTTCGAGCGCGAAGGCGTCGGCGCGCTCGGTCAGCTTCATGAGTCGCAGCCGAAGGAACGCGAGACGGTTCGCGGGCGCGAGCGCCGCGGGGACGCCGTGTGAAGACGGGCGCTCGTCGCCGTCCGCTCCCGCGAAGAAGTCGTTCGAATAAACGACCGACACGCAAACGTCCGGCGGCAAGTTCTCCTCGTGGCTGTAGCGGTGCAACGCGCCGGGGCGACTGACGAAGACCGCGCCCGGCGAGAGCAGCCAACTTCCGCCTTGCGCGCCCAGACGGAAGTAGCCCGACTCGACGAAGTGGATCGCGTAGTCGCGGCAGACCTCTTCCTCCGGGTCGAGGTTGGCGGTCTGCGACTGATGATCGAAGCGCGAGACGGAGACCTGCGGGCTGCGGAAGAGTTGCTGGCGGTTCATGCCGAGGGAATCTTAGCGCACGGCGGCGGCGGGCGTCACCGCCCCGCGCGTAAGAGGTGAACCGGCGAGGCGTGGCGCGGCGCAGGGGAAGGGGTCGCGTCGCCCTTGATCATCTTCCAGAGGACGCGGTTGAACGCGGCGTCGTCAACCCGGTCGGGCGCGCTCAGGTCGAAAGCCTTGGACTCCTCCGCGCCCGCGCCCTTCGGCGGGTTCAACTC
>JAIVGV010000397.1 GCA_020201365.1 Acidobacteriota bacterium | reverse complement strand
CTCTTCCGCGCCGAGACCGTGACGGGCAACGGTCACACCGTCGAGGCGCTGCCGCTCGAACGCACGCTCGAAATCCTGCGCAAGTACAACGCGCTCGGACGGCGCTGATCGGATTTGAATGAGACGCTTCCGCGATTCCGCCTATAAGGTTGATATGCGGAATTAATTCCGCTCATACAGTAGTTAGGTTGCTTGCTTGAGGAGTGGGTTGTGAAGAGATTATTCGACGGGATAACCTGGCTGACAGCGGTTTTGCTCGCCGTCCTGTTTACCTTCGTCCAGTTCGGCTTCGCCATCTTCTTCGATGACGAGGGGCGGCTGACTCTATTCTGGATAGTCGTATCCGTAGCCATCTCCATCTTGAGTCAGGTGGGGCTGTTCCTATCCCCGTGGGCGGTTAATTTCAGGAGGCCGTATCAATTGCTTGTCATCGCGATAATGCTGCCGTCCGTATGGGGAATTTGCAGCGAGTTGGCGAATGTGGCCGGGCTGACGGCGCTCGTGCCAGAGCCTTCTAAACACGTCGGAGAGATCATTACCTTGAGCTTAATCCTCGCAGTTTATATCGGGCAGCTATCGCTCATAGGTTATAGCTTCATCCGGCGTAGGATTGTGTCCGCCGGACGAGCAACCTAACAACGGCATGCACCCGACCGCCGACACGACGGCTCTCATGCTCCGTGAATCTCTTGGGGCGTCGGGTGCATGCCGTTGTTAGACGGGTGTCGTCTGCTTGCGGAAATACCTCGTGCCACCGTTTTACTCTGACGCGCGCCCGTGACCGCAAGTGATATGCGAACATCGCTGTTCAAGTCTCGCCTGACTCCGGTCGTCGGCGTCGTCCACCTCACCTACCTCGGACTGCTCCCGGCGCTCGCCACCTTCGGGGTTCTTTACAGTTACGGCTACCCGGACTGGATGTTCATCTTCCTGCTCGTCGGCGGGACGGCGGCGGTCGGCGTCTATGTCGCGGTCTTGTTCTACTACACGCCCGCGCCGACCTCGCTCGGCTGGTCGCTCTTCGTCCTGCTCGACGGCCCCGCGTGCGCGCTGCTGTCGCTCTACTCGAAGCGGGGCGTCCCGCTCGGCTTCGCCGTCGAAGCCTTCATCGTGGACGGCACGGCGGTCTGCCTGTCCATCCTCGTCATCGCGTACCGCACGGCGGGCGGGCGCGCCGCTGCGGGCTGGATGCTGCTCGCGCTCGCGGCGATCACGTCGCTCGTGTGGCACTACTTCTGGGAGCAACTCTGGGGACACTGGGTCAGCCTCGCGCTGCTGCTGGGAGGGACACTTGAGGCGATGCTCGTCCGCTCAAGGCAACTGGAGCGCGACGAAGCGGCGCGCGATCAGAATGCGACGGCGGCTCTCATCGTCGTCCTGCTACTCGCCTGGGTCGCCGCATTGATCGCGGGGAACGTCCTGCACGAGTTAAAACTTAAAGGCGCGCTGCCGGGCGGCTGGTGAGCCGGACAATCCGGGGGCGATGGGGTTCGCCTTTAACCGCCCCCGCGCGCGGCGGGATGGCGCTCGCGCACTGGTGGGAGGGCGCGCCCGCCGCGTGCGTCGCGGAGTACGAGCACTTCGAGGAGCTGGCAGACCCGCACGACCCGGCGCACCTCTGCCCGGCGCGGAGCGCGACGTCAGAGACTCGACCGTCGAGCCGACGACCCGCGCTGGCGGCACGGACTAGCTCGCGCGTGCGCGCGGCATGAAGAAAGGGCTCGACGTTCAGCGTGAACGTCGAGCCCTTCTCGTTTGAAAGTCCGCCGCGAGCTTAGAAGTCGAACTTGATCGCGAGCTGGAGCTGCCGCGGGATGACGAACGTCGTCGTGCCCGACGCGGGCGACTGGAAGGAGCGCGGCGTGCCGAACGCCGTGATGAACGACGGCGCGGTCAGGACGCCCGCCGAGCCGCCCGAATAGTTGAAGAAGATGTTGTTGACCGTCGCCACGTTCGAGCGGTTGAAGAGGTTGAAGGCTTCGAGGATGAGCCTGACGCGCATCTGCTCGCGCAGCGGGATGGCGCGCGTCAGGCGCACGTCGAACTGATAGACCGAGGGCGTGGTGAACTGGTTGCGGGCGGTTCCGGGCAGCCGGTCGTTCGCGCGGTTGCCGTCGTTGTTCGGATCGCCCGCGACGAGCGCCGAGTAGGGCGTCCCCGACTGGAACTGCGCGATGCCGGAGACGGTGAAGTCGCTGAAGATCGCGACGACGACGGGGCTGTCTGTCCACTTCACGCGCCCCCACTCGTAGACGGGGCTGAAGACGAAGCGGTGGCGGATGTCGGTGTCGGAGCGCGCGAAGTCGGCTTCCGGGTCGAGCTGGTTCTCGACGATCTTGGCGTCGTCCGCGCCGACGACGACGATGGTCTGGTCGGGGCGGTCGTCCTTCGCCTTCGACAGGGTGTAGGCGGCGATGAACTGGAAGCCGCGCGTGAAGCGCTGCGCGGCTTGAATAGCGAGACCGTTGTAGAGCGAGTGCGCCGCGCTCTCGAAGATGCTGATGCGGTTGTAGGACGTGCCGGTCGCGCGCGAGATCGGGCGCGCGCTAGCGAAGCGCAGGAAGGTGTAGGTCACGCCGTCGGGTCCCGTGCGCGCAAACGCGGTCGGCGGGAAGAGGTTGATGTCGCGCGTTCGCGTCAGGTGGACGCCGTGGTAGTAGAGGTAGGTCGCCGACAGACTGGTCTTGCCGAAGATTTGGCGCTCGACGCCGACCCTGCCCTGCTCGACGTAGGGGTTCACGTAGTCGTTCGCGAAGACGAAGAGGTTGGGGTTGGCGGACGTGCCCGCCGGCGGCGCGCTCAGGAGGTTCGGGTACCTGAGACCGGCGGAGGCGATCTGCGCGGCGTTCAGGTTGACGCCCGTGACGTTGATGCCGTTCTGCGAGTGCACCGTGCCGAGGACGATTGCCGGGGTGATGCCGTAGTAGAGACCGAAGCCGCCGCGCACGACCGTGCGCTCGTCGGGCGCGTAGGAGAAGCCGAAGCGCGGGGCGACGTTGTTCTTGTCCTTCGGGCAGCGCGCGGTGTCGATGCCGTTCGAGAGCAGCAGCGGGTCGGTGTTCCGGACGGGCGGGCAAGCCATCGCCTCGTAGTCGTAGCGCACGCCGAGGTTCAGTGTGAGCTTCGGCGTTACTTTCAGATCGTCCTGCGCGTAGGTCGCGTACTCGGAGAGGTTCGGCTTGGTCGTGCCGCCGGTCGTGTTCGCGCCCGCGAAGTTCTGCGTGTAGGCGGACGGGGTGTTGGCGGCGAAGGCGGCGTAGGACGGGAAGGTGTAGGAGCCGCTGAAGAGTCCGGGGAAGAAGTTGAAGATGCGGTCGAAGTTGAAGTCCACGCCGAACTTCATGTTGTGGCGACCGCGCAGGTAGGAGACGTTGTTGATGAACTGCACGCGCTTGATCGTCGTCTCGCGCGGGCTGAAGTTGTTGCGACCGATGTTCAAGTTTCCGCCGCCGGTGTTGATGACGGCTTCGGGCGCGTCGCTGTTCGCCTCGCCGGGCTCCTTGTCGCGCGCGAGCTGGAAGCGGAACTCGTTGACGAGCGAGCGCGTGAGCGTGGAGATGAGCGTCCCCGAAAAAGTGTCGCTCTTGACGAGACTGTCGCCGGAGTGCTCCTCGGCAGAGAGCGTGCCGTTGTTCTCGTTGTTCTTCCCCGTAAAGCCCTGGTGGTTGTAGCGCAGGGAGAGCTGGTTGCTGCGGTTCACCGCGATGTCGGTCTTGCCTAGAAAGACGTCCTGCGAGCGACCGACCTGATAGGTGTTGAGCTTCGGCAGCAGGATGTTGAGCGCGGCTGCCGGGGCGGTCGAGAGGTTCGGCACGTCCAAGACTTGCGGGACGTTCGAGCGCTGACCGTCATACGTGAAGAAGAAGAAAGCCTTGTCGCGCTTGATGGGGCCGCCCAAGCGTCCGCCGAACTGGTTGATGCGGAACGGCGGTCGCTTGTTCGGCAGACCGCGCCGCGCCTCGTTCGCTTTGGTGACGGGATCGTTCGAGTTCAGCGACTCGTCGCGGAAGTACTCGAACGCGCCGCCGTGGAAGTCGTTCGTCCCCGACTTGGTGACGACGTTGATGACCGCGCCGCCCGCGCGCCCGAACTCGGCGGAGAAGCCGTTCTGGTTGACCTGAAACTCCTGCACGGACTCTTCCGAAAATTGATAAGGCGGACGCACGCCGCCGCGCCCCAGAGCCTGACCGAAGAAGGTGTTGTTGTTGTCCACGCCGTCAACTTGGAGGCTGTTCATAGTGCCGCGCTGACCGCCGACGGAGAGGTCGCCGCCGCGCGGGTCGCGCACCACGGCGGGCGAGAGCGTGGCGAAGTCCTGGAAGTTGCGCCCGTTGATCGGGAGGTTGTCAATGGCGACCTGATTGATCGTCGTCGAGACGGAGGTGCGCGCCGTCTCGACGACCTGCGACTCGGAGACGACGTTCACGTCAATGTTCGCGCCGCCGACCGAGAGCGTGACATCGAGCGGCGTCTTGCTTCCGACCGTGACGGTCACGTTCTGCACGTTCGTCGGCTGAAAGCCCGACACGCCGGAGGTCGAGACGGTGTACTGACCCGGCGGCAGAAGGATGATGCGGTACGTGCCCTCCGTGTCGGACTGCGCGGACTTCTCCAAGCCCGTCGCCTGATTCTTCGCCGTCACGGTCGCGTTCGGCACCGCCGCGCCGTTCGGATCGACGACGCGCCCCTCGATGTCGCCCGTCGTCGCCTGCGACTGCGCAAAGGCTAATGATGAAAGAAGCGCGAGCAAGGTGCACGACAAGATCACGGGGCTGAGTCCGGTCAGAAGTTTTCTAGACATGATTTCCTCTCGATGTGGATGTCGGAGTTCGGTCACGCGGAAAGCCCGTTTGCGAGCTGCGACCCTTTTTTCAGTTTATCTATTGGTAGAGCTTTCGCGAGAACTGCACTGGGAATCAATGGATCGGAAGCGAGAATATAGCGGCGTGCGCGCGGGCGGTCAAGTGTGAGATATTTTTTAGCCTTTAGACTTTCGGTTACGTTTCTCGATTGTATAGGGTCACTGTCGTCGTGCGACAGCAATTCGCGGACAATGACGCTTATCAATTTTGGTAGCGGTGGATAGTTAGTGGCCCCTTAAACAGCCGTGGGGTGCTTGCATCATTCGTGGAATCGCGGAGAAGTGTTCACCCGGTTGAGTGAAATACTGTCGCTTATTCACCCTGGCGCTCCACACGAATATGATTGATTCTATTGCCACTCGCCTTGTAGGGTGAATGCTGCCCAGAAGTATGGCAATGCAAATCTTTTATCACCGTACATCGAGACTTGCGCCGCTCTCAGTGCTGCTGCCGGTCGTAGTCCATCTCTGAGCATTCCTTTGTAGAATCTCGTCATTAACTCTGCCGTGCCCTCATCACTCACGCTCCATAGACTGACCATTACTCGTGGTGCTCCCGCGTACATAAAACCTCTGGTCAGCCCGACTAATCCTTCGCCTTTGACTTCCTTGCCTAGTCCCGTCTGACACGCACTCAAAACCACCAACTCTGCGGGCAGTTTCAAGTTAAACACATCATGCAACCGTAAGAATCCATCCTGTGGATCACCCTTCTCATCGACCATCGAGAGTACAATCCCAGAGAGTTCCGGGTGTTGGCTGTCTAAGAAGCCATGCGTTGCAATATGGACGTAGCGATACTGGCTGAGGTCGGTGCCGGTGACCGCCGCGCGATTGGCAGCGAAGTCGAATGATTGTTTGCTTGACGTGGCGGGCACGAGCGCGAGAATCTGGTCGGCTTCTTTGCGGGTGCCCGGCAAGCGTGGGATGTGCAAGTCCGCTCCCGCCATGCCGGACTCGGTGGCGGATTTGACAAAGGCCAGACC
>JAIVGV010000254.1 GCA_020201365.1 Acidobacteriota bacterium | reverse complement strand
GTGGTCTTGCCGTGATCGACGTGCCCGATGGTCCCGATGTTGACGTGCGGCTTCGACCGGTCAAACTTCTCCTTCGCCATGTGTCTATCTCGCTCCTTATCTTGAAACGCTGAACGGGGAACGATGAACGCGGAAGTTAAAGCTCTTCACCGTTCATCGTTCCTACTTCATCCTTTTACTTCGCCGCCCCCTGCACCTTGCCGATGATGTCGTCGGCGATGTTGCGCGGCGCCTGATCGTAGCGCTCGAAGTGCATCGTGGAGGTGGCGCGCCCTTGGGTCGCCGAGCGCAGGTCGGTCGTGTAGCCGAACATCTCGGAGAGCGGGACGTAAGCCGTCACCACCTGCACGCCGCCCGGTCGCGGCTCCATCTTCTCGATCTGCCCGCGGCGACGATTGAGATCGCCGTTGACCGCGCCCATGTACTCTTCCGGCGTCACCACCTCGACGCGCATGATCGGCTCCAGCAGCACGGGCTTCGCCTTCTTCACCGCGTCCTGGAACGCGAGCGAGCCCGCGATGTGGAACGAGCGCTCGTCGGAGTCCACCTCGTGGTACGAACCGAAGACGAGGCGGACGAGGATGTCCACGAGTTCGTATCCGGCGAGGTAGCCGCGCTCCATCGCGTCGCGCACGCCCTCCTCGACGGGCTTGATGAACTCCTTCGGGATGACGCCGCCCGTGATCTTGTTCTCGAAGACGAACCCCTGACCCGCGGCGGGCTCGATCTCCAATTCGACGTGACCGTACTGACCGCGACCGCCCGTCTGCCGCTTGTAAACTTCCTTGCCCTTCGCCGCTTGCGTGATCGTCTCGCGGTACGCGACCTGCGGCTTGCCGACGTTCGCCTCGACGCCGAACTCGCGCTTCATGCGGTCAACGATAATTTCGAGATGCAGCTCGCCCATCCCCGCGATGATCGTCTGCCCCGTCTCCTGATCGGTCGAGACGTTGAACGACGGGTCTTCCTGCGCGAGACGCGACAGAGCCGTGCCTAACTTGTCCTGATCGGCGCGCGTCTTCGGCTCGACGGCGACGCGGATGACGGGCGCGGGGAACTCCATCGCTTCGAGGACGACCGGCTTGTTCTCGTCGCACACGGTGTCGCCCGTCGTCACCTGCCTCATGCCGCCGATGGCGATGATCTCGCCCGCCGACGCCTCGTCTATGTCCTCGCGGTCGTTCGCGTGCATCCGCATCAGGCGTCCCACCCGCTCCTTCGTCTGCTTGACAGAGTTGAAGACGTAGGAGCCTTTGCGGATCGTGCCCGAGTAGATGCGGACGAACGAGAGCTGACCGAGGTGCTTGTCAGCCATGATCTTAAAGACCAACCCGGCGAACGGTGCGCTGTCCTCGGCGGGACGCTTCTCCACGTCACCCGTCTTCGGGTTCGCGCCTTCGACCGCGGGGATGTCGAGCGGGCTGGGGAGGTAGTCAACCACCGCGTCGAGGAGCGTCTGCACTCCCTTGTTCTTGAACGCCGATCCGGTGACGACGGGGACGAGCTTCGAAGCGATCGTGCCCTTTCGCAGCGCGGCGCGAATCTCTTCCGGCGTGAACGACGCGCCCTCGTCTTCGAGGTAGCGCTCCATCAGGTGGTCGTCCGCCTCGGCGGCGGCTTCCAAAAGCTTGT
>JAIVGV010000116.1 GCA_020201365.1 Acidobacteriota bacterium | reverse complement strand
GCGCAGCTTGTGGAGCACCGAGACGATGCGCTCGTACTGCCGTTCGTGCATTATGATAGGAGTGTCCGTCATCGGTGCAGAGACTCGCTTAGTCAGGTGTCGGTCGCAGGTGGGACTGAAAAGGGGCTCGGAATCCGGGACGCCATCCGGGGCTTAAATTTGTGAAGCGGGAGGGGTTCGACTGGAACGGCGCGGCTTCGGCGACGCAGCCGCAACTCCATTTGAAATCTAACACACCGTTTTCAATGGCTGCAACTGTTTTTCTTTGTTGCCCATTGCATAACTTTCGTTTCACCCGCCAGCGCCCGCAAACTATCCTATTACGTTGATTTATTCGCCCGCGCTGTGCTAAGCTACCCGCGTTTTGACTCCCCCCGTGAGTCATTTTGATAACCGAGTAGCTTCGCATGAGCGATCCCATCATCAAGGGCGTCAAAAGACCTGCCTCCCGCCCGAACACACGCGGCGCTTCCGCTACGTCGTCGGCAAAAACTCGCAAGCTGAGCGCGAAGTCGGCGCGACCGAAGCCGCTCGCCAAGCGACCGACGGGCAAGAAGGCTCCCGTGCGCAAGGCGGCGAAGGCAGGTGCGACCTCGGCGAAAGCAGCACGGGGGGCGACTAAGACCGCCGCCTCCAAGCGCGCCGCCGCGCCGAAAAAGGCGACCGCGCCGCGCGGCAAGGCGGCGAAACCCGCGAAGAAGTTTCCGGCGCGCGCCGCGTCAGCCAAGCAGCAGCCGAGACGCGCCGCCGCACCCGCGGCGAAGGCTGCGAAGTCTCACGCCGCCAAGCCGGTCTCCAAACAAGCCCCGAAGAAGGCAGCCCCCGCGCCCCGCCCCGCGCCGGTCCCGCGCCAGCCGACCGCCGACGAGGTGGCGGCGCTGCGCGCCTTCGAGCGCGCACACAAGGAGTTCGCGCGCGGTCGCTTCGCGGAGGCGCGTATGCTCTTCCGCCAGCTCATAGAGCAGCACGCGGGCGTCGCCGAAGTGACGGCGCGCGCGCGCACCTACCTCGCGATCGCCGAGGCGCGCCTGCGCTCCGAGTCTTCTTTGCCGCGTAACGCCGAGGAGCTTTACGACCGCGGCGTGATCGAGTTGAACCGCGGCGAGTACGTCGCCGCGCAGGAGATGTTCGAGCGGGCGCTTCGGCGCGAGCCCGAGGCGGCGCACATCCACTACGGGCTGGCGGCGACGCGCGCGCGCCTCGGCTCGGTCGATCTCGCACTTCAGTCGCTCGAGCGCGCGCTCCAACTCCAGCCGACCCTGCGCCTGCGCGCGCCGCACGATCCGGACTTGGTGACTCTGCGCAACGATCCCGAATACGAGCGCATCGTCTTCGCGCCGCGCCCTTGAGACTCTCCCCACTTGCCCCGCGCCTGCGTCCCGCAAAAGTCGCTTTGAGAATCCGTTTCTTCTAGTATCATTGTGTCGCGCGCCGGAGGCGTCCGCCCCGTAGCGCGCGCATGAGGAGGCAAAGAGAGGTTGCACGGCACGGTCGAGAGAGGCATCAAGCTGGTCGCGCTCGGCGGTGGGACGGGGCTCTCCACTCTACTCGCCGGGCTCAAGCGACTCGTCGGCGCGCGTGACAGCGGCGGGCTCTGGCTCGAATCGCTCGCGGCAATCGTCACCGTCTCGGACGACGGCGGGAGCAGCGGGCGGCTGCGTGACGAGCTGCAGATCTTGCCGCCCGGCGACATACGCAACTGCATGGTCGCGCTTTCGGAAGACTCCTCGCTCATCTCGCGCCTCTTCCGCTACCGCTTCCCTGGCGACGGTCACCTCGGCGGTCACAGCTTCGGCAACCTCTTCCTCGCGGCGCTCACCGCCGTGACGGGCGACTTCGTCGAAGCCGTGCGCCTCTCCTCCGAAGTCCTCGCGAGCAAGGGGCACATCTACCCCGCGACTTTGAACGACGTGCGCCTCGTCGCCGAACTCGAAGACGGCACCGAGGTGCGCGGCGAGACGAACATCACCGCGTCGCGCTCGCCGATCAGGCGACTCAGGCTCGAACCCGAACAGTGCCTCCCGCTGCCCGACGCGCTCGCCGCGCTGCGCTCGGCGGACGTCGTGACGGTCGGACCCGGCTCGCTCTACACGAGCATCCTGCCGAACCTGCTCGTCGCGCGCGTCGCCGACTCGATCGGCGAGAGCGAGGCGGTCAAGATTTTCGTCTGCAACCTGATGACGCAGCCGGGCGAGACCGACGGCTACACCGCGCGCCAGCATTTGGAGGTCGTCGAGCGCTACGCGCCGCAGATCAATTTCGATTTCGTCATCGTCAACAACCGCCGCGTCACGACCGAACAGGCTGAGCGCTACGCCGCCGAGGGCGCGCACCAGATCGGTCTGACCGATCACCTGTTGGAGCGCGAGTTCAGCGACGAGGCGGAGATCGTGCGCGCCGATCTGCTCGACGACGGCGAGAAGGTGCGTCACAGCCCCGACAAGCTCGCGCGCGTCATCCTCGCCTGCCACGAGCGGGCGCGCGCGCGCCGCGCCGAGCGCGCGCCCGCCGCGTTCGTCTAAGGCGATCCGGCGAACAGTTCGTCAGCACGCGAGCATCCGAGCAACGAACATGGACACGCAGCCCCGCACCTCGCAACACGACGCCGACGCCGAGCCGCAGCGGCGCGCCGATCAGTCGTCGCAGCCGGGCGCGTCGCTCGACGTGCTCATCCTCGCGGCGGGCTTGGGCACGCGGATGCGCTCGGCGACGGCGAAGGTCTTGCACAAGCTCGGCGGGCGACCGCTCATCGCGCACGTCTGCCGCACGGCGCGGGCGCTCGTCAAAGAGGGTCGCCCGGTCTATGTCGTCGTCGGTCATCAGGCGGAGGAAGTTAAAGCCGCGGTCGTCGAAGAACTCGGCGAGGGCGGCGCGGTCTTCGTCGCGCAGACCGAGCAGCGCGGCACGGGCGACGCCGTGATGGCTGCGCGCGAGGCGCTCGAAAACTCCAACTCGACGCTGCTCGTCCTCTCCGGCGACGTGCCGCTCGTCCGCGCGGAGACTCTCGGCGCGCTCTACCACCAGCACCGCTCGCACCGCGGTCACGGCGCGGCGGCGACCCTGCTCGCCGTCCGACTCGAAGACCCCACCGGCTACGGGCGGATCGTGCGCGACGCGGAAGGACTCTTCGAGCGCATCGTCGAGCAGAAGGACGCGACGCCGGAAGAGCGCGCCATTAACGAGATCAACGCCGGCATCTACTGCTTCGAGACGCGCAAGCTCTTCCCCGCCCTCGCCCGCGTCCAGCCAGCCAACGCGCAGGGCGAGTACTACCTGACCGACGTGCCGGGAATCTTACGCGCCGACGGCGAGGACGTGAGCGTCTTCGTCCAATCGGACGCGCGCGAGGTCTCCGGCATCAACACGCGCGTCGAGCTCGCGGAGTTCGAGCGCGCGCTGCGCAACCGCACGCTGCGCCGACTGATGCTCGACTCGGGCGTGACGGTCATAGACCCGGCGCACACCTACGTCAGCCCCGAAGCGCAAGTGGGGCGCGACACCGTCATCCACCCCGGCGTCGTCATCGAGGGTCGCACCGTCGTCGGCGAGGCGTGCGAAATCTGCGCGGGCGTGCGGCTGTCGAATTCGCGCGTCGGGAGCGGAGTCGTCATCAAGGATCACTCGGTCGTCGTTGACTCCGAGATCGGCGACCACTGCTCGGTCGGACCCTTCGCGCACCTGCGCATGAACGCGCTGATGGAGGAGGGCTCGGTCGTCGGCAACTTCGTCGAGGTGAAGAAGTCGCGCCTCGGTCGCCGCGCCAAGTCCATGCACCTCACCTACCTCGGCGACGCGACCGTCGGCGACCGCACGAACGTCGGCGCGGGCACCGTCACCTGCAACTACGACGGCAAGCAGAAGCACCCGACCGTCATCGAAGAGGACGTCAAGATCGGCTCCGACACGATGCTCGTCGCGCCGGTGCGCGTCGGCGCGCGCTCGGTCACGGCGGCGGGCGCGGTCGTCACCGAAGACGTCCCGCCCGACACGCTCGTCGCGGGCGTCCCCGCGAAGGTGAAGAAGAAACTTTCGCAAGAACAGCCAGAGTCGCCGGAAGAGAAAGAAACCGCGGCAGCGGCGACCCCCGCGACCAGAGAAGCGTAGATTCCGCAGCCGACCGACTGGAGGAGGCGCGCGGTTAACAGTTTCATTCAGTACCGCGCGCGGCGGGCAGACGGGCTTCGGCTTTTTCGGGAGGTGAACGGATCATGTGTGGCATCGTCGGATACGTCGGCAACAAACAGGTCGTGCCCGTCATCATTGACGGCTTGCGCAAGCTCGAATACCGCGGCTACGACTCCGCCGGGATCGCGGTCGTTGACGAGGGGCACCAGCTCGACATCCGCCGTGCCGAGGGCAAGCTCCGTAACCTCGAAGAGGCGATCCGCCTGAAGCCCCTCGACGGCACCTACGGCATCGGGCACACGCGCTGGGCGACGCACGGACGCCCGACCGAGGAGAACGCGCACCCGCACCGCGACTGCACGGGTCGCGTCGTCGTCGTCCACAACGGCATCATCGAGAACTACCTGCAACTCAAAGAGCGCCTGCGCGCGCGCGATCACCAGTTCGTCACCGAGACCGACACCGAGGCGGTCGCACACCTCGTCGAAGAGTACCTGCGCGAAGAGGACTCTCTGGAGAAAGCCGTCCAGCGCGCCGTGCGCGATCTCTCCGGCATCTTCGCGCTCTCGATCATCTCGACGGACGAGCCCGACACGATCATCGCCGTCCGGCAGGGACCTCCGGTCGTCATCGGTCTCGGCGACGGAGAGTATTTCGTCGCCTCCGACATCCCGCCCATCCTCCAGCACACGCGCGACGTCTTCTTCCTCGGCGACGGCGAGATCGCCGTCTTGACGCGCGACTCGGTTCGCGTCACGGACTTCGAGGGCGACATCCGCGAGCCGCAGCGCCAGCGCATCACCTGGGACCCGATCATGGCGGAGAAGGGCGGCTTCAAGCACTTCATGCTCAAGGAGATTTACGAGCAGCCGCGTGCGGTGCGCGACACCGTGCAGGGTCGCGTCTCTTTGGACACGGGGCGCGTCTATCTCGAGCAGATGAACATCACCGAGGCGGAGTTCAAACAGTTCGACCGCGTGCTCGTCGCCGCGTGCGGAACGAGCTGGCACGCGGGGCTCGCGGGCAAGTACATGCTCGAACAGCTCGCGCGCGTGCCCGTCGAAGTTGACTACGCTTCGGAGTTCCGCTACCGCGATCCGGTGATCGACGAGAAGACGCTGCTCGTCGTCATCTCGCAGTCGGGCGAGACCGCCGACACCATCGCCGCTTTGCGCGGGGCGAAGGAGCAGGGCGCGCGCGTGCTCTCGATCTGCAACGTGCAGGGCTCGATGATCACGAGGGAGGCGGACGGCACGATCCTGACGCACGCCGGACCGGAGATCGGCGTCGCCTCGACCAAAGCCTTCACCTCGCAGATGGTCGCGCTCTACCTGTTCGCGCTCTACCTCGGTCGTTTGCGCGGCACGCTCTCGCCGGACGAGGCGAAGTTTCACGCGCAGCAGCTCGCGGAGCTGCCCGTCAAGATCGAGCACCTGCTTTCGGACGCCGACCCGCTCGAAGAATTGGCGCGCGAGTTCCACCGCTCGACGGATTTCCTCTACCTCGGGCGCGGCATCAACTTCCCCGTCGCGCTCGAAGGCGCGTTGAAGCTGAAGGAGATTTCCTACATCCACGCGGAAGGGTATCCCGCGGGCGAGATGAAGCACGGACCGAACGCGCTGATAGACGAGCGGCTGCCCGTCGTCGTCATCAACACGAAGGAGGCGGGGAACCACGCTTCCGAGCTGCGCTACGAGAAGACCCACTCGAACATCGTCGAGGTCAAGGCG
>JAIVGV010000268.1 GCA_020201365.1 Acidobacteriota bacterium | reverse complement strand
TAGAAGTAATACTTCATGGTAACTTCGTCGAGGCTCTTCAGCGCTAGTTCGGTGGTCTCTATGTTGAACCCGTAGTTCCCCGAGTGCTCGTCCTTTATCTTGTCGTCTATGATCCTTGAAATCCTGAAGTAGACGAGCGGGTACTTTCGGGGGAGTCCGTCGCCGGGAAGCGCCTCGGGGATGGGGATGTTTCTGTTCTTGATGGTAGGCTGTCTGAGCGGCTCGTCGGGGGAGAACCAGAGGATCGGCGCGGCGTGCTCCGCCAGCGTCTGCACTGCGAGCTTGGGGTCATTCTCGTTAAGTCCCCTGTCCCCGCCGACTGCCCCGCACCAGATCGTCCCCGGCGGCAGTTTATCCTCCGACAGGTTTTCGCACCCGGCGGGCGGCTGCGCCGTCGGTTTGCCGGGGGCGGCGGTCGCGGGCTCGGTCTGCGCGCGCTCTTCGCCCGTCCCGGAGCTCAGGGCAGCCGCCTCCGCCTCCGCGTCGGCAAGTTCCTTGCTGAGTTTTTCGATCCCGGCGTCGAGTTGTTTGGCAGCCTCCGAAGAGGGGTCGTCGAGCGCAGCCCTCGCCTCCTTCATGTCCGCGACGTCTTGCTTGAGCGAGGCGACGTAATCCTTGTACTGTCGCGCGAGCGCCCGCTGGTAGATGAGTTTGACCGAATCGATCTTCTTCTTCAGGCGCTCGGAGTTCTGAGGCAGGCTCTCTTGGGCGGCGGCGGCGGACGCTAAAAGCGTGAGACAGAGAAAGCAGGCGGCGAGTCTGGTGGGTGCCATGGCCGGTGTGAACCTCCGTTGTGGGCGGCGCGTCGTCCGCCGTGAGTTGCGGTTGTTACGGAAGCGCCCGCACAAAGTCAGGCGTGCGGGGCTCGTGCTGGTTGGTCGTTAGCGAACTATGAGGAGCTTGTCGTCACGCCGCGGCGGCGGCGACCTTCGCCCCGAGTGAGCTTTGCAACTGGACGAGCGCGGGCGCGGCTTCGGCGAGCCACGTCGTCGGGCAGACGCCGCAGCGCTGGCACTGGCTGACCGAGGGGCACGGCGCGGTCGAACGCGCCACTTGCGCGCGCTCGTGCTCTTGTCGGAGGAACGGGCGACCGACGCCCGCGTCAACGATCTCCCACGGCAGGAACTCTTCGTAGCCGCGCGCGCGCGAGGTGTGCTGCGCCGGATCAATTTGTGTCTCGCGCAGCGCGGCGTTCAGGTCGCCGCCGTTGCGCGTCATCGCCTCGATCACGCGCGCCACTGTGCGGTCGCCGGAAGAGAAGAGCGCCTGCTCGTGCGCGATGCGCGCGGACATCGAGCGCACCTCGACGTTCGGGATGCGCGCGAGCTGCTTGCAGACCCACTTCAGGCGACGCTTCAGTTCGCGCTCCTCGCAGATCGGCTCCCACTGGAAAGGCGTGTTCGGCTTGGGCACGAAGCCGTTCAAGGCGGGGACGATCTTGCCGACGCGCCCGAAACGCTTGCCCGCCTCGATCATGCGATCCTTGATGCGCTCGACGAGCTTGACCATCTCTTCGAGGTCTTCGTCGGTCTCGGTGGGAAGCCCGACCATCAGGTAGAGCTTGATCGTCAACATTCCCCGGTCGAAGACCGCGCCGCAAATGTCCACGATCTCGTCGTTCGTCAGGTTCTTGTTGATGACCTTGCGAAGCCTGTCCGAACCCGTCTCCGGCGCGACGGCGATCTGCTGATCGCGCGACGCGACGAGCGCGTCCAAAAGTTCATCTTCGATCTGATCGAGCCGCAAGCTGGAGACCGAGATGCGATAGCCCATCGCGCGCAAGCCGCCCAAGATTTCGCTGATCTCCGGGTGATCGCAGACGGCGGTCGAGACGAGTCCGATCTTGTCGGTCTTCGCGCGCCACTCCTGCGCCTTGGCGAGTATGTCGCGCGCGGGGACGACGCGGGGGGGCCAGTAGTTGTAGCCCGCCCAGCAGAAGCGGCAGCCCTGCGAGCAGCCGCGCGAAATCTCGACGAGGAAGCGCTCGCCCATCTCGGCGGTCGGAGCCCAGACGACGGTCGAAGGCGCGAAGACGTCTTGCGAGCGCAAGGCTTCTGCGGTCTCCGTGTCGCCGCGACGGATCGCGCGCTTCAGAGTCCCCTCCTTCGGGTTCTCCGCCGCGAGTGCGCGCCCCACACGCGCGGGCACGCCTTCCGTCTTCGGCGTGTAAGGCGCGACCGTCCCGCCCTCGTCGTAAGCGACTTCGTAGAGCGAAGGCACGTAGAAGCCGCGCCCTCTTCGCGCGAGCGCGACGAGCAGTTCGTCTTTGCCGCCTTCGTTCGCGAAGATCGCGTCAACCAACTGCGGGACGAGGATCTCGCCCTCGCCGACGCCGATCACGTCCGTGAAGTCCGCGATGGGTTCGGGGTTCAGGAAAGACGCCGCGCCGCCCATGACGACGAGCGGGTCGTGCTCCGTCCTATCCTTCGACCAGAGCGGCACGCCCGCGAGTCGCAGCATGCGCGCCATGTGGTAGTAGTCCGTCTCGAAGGAGATCGAGAAGGCGATTACGTCGAAGTCTCGGACGGGCGTTTGTGTTTCGTAAGAGAGGAGCGGCGTGCGCGTGCGCTCGTACTCGCGCATCTCCGCCTCTTCGGGCAGGAAGACGCGCTCGCAGGCGACTTCGGGGATGTCGTTAAAGAGTTCGTAAACCGCGTGGAAGCCGAGGTTCGCCATCCCGACCGCATAGACGTTCGGGTAACACAAAGCGACGCGCAGGCGCGCGCCGTGCTTGACGCGGCAGCCTTCTTCGGTCGCGAGTCTCCGCTTATAACTTTCTACGATCTTCTTCATTAAAAAGCTGTCAGTTGTCCGAGGTCAGTAGTCGGTCGTATGACCGGATTAGATGCGGGCGCGCGCCTTTTCAGAGGCTTCCGACACAGAAAGAAAACAACGGACAATTGATCACCGACAACGGACGAGCTACTGCTTCGTCCCTTCCAAAAACGCCTTCAATTTACGCGAGCGCGAAGGGTGACGGAGCTTGCGGAGCGCCTTCGCTTCGATCTGGCGGATGCGCTCGCGTGTGACGGCGAAGTGCTGCCCGACCTCTTCGAGCGTGTGCTCGCTGCCGGTCGTGCCGAGCCCGAAGCGCATCTTGATGACCTTCTCCTCGCGGGGCGTGAGCGTGGCGAGGACTTCATCCGTGATCTCGCGCAGGTTCGATGCGACGACCGCGTCCGCGGGGTTCAGGATCGACTTGTCCTCGATGAAGTCGCCGAGGTGCGAGTCTTCTTCCTCGCCGATGGGCGTTTCGAGCGAGATCGGCTCCTGCGCGATCTTCAGAACCTTGCGCACCTTCGAGACGGGGATGTCCATCTTCTTGGCGATCTCCTCGCTCGTCGGCTCGCGCCCCAGCTCCTGCACGAGCGCGCGCGAGGTGCGGATGAGCTTGTTGATCGTCTCGATCATGTGGACGGGGATGCGAATGGTGCGCGCCTGATCGGCGATGGCGCGGGTGATCGCCTGGCGGATCCACCACGTCGCGTAGGTCGAGAACTTGTAGCCCCGCCGCCACTCGAACTTGTCCACGGCTTTCATCAAGCCGATGTTGCCCTCTTGAATCAAGTCGAGGAATTGCAGCCCGCGGTTCGTGTACTTCTTGGCGATGGAGACGACGAGCCGCAGGTTCGCCTCGATCAGCTCGCGCTTCGCCTGCGCCGTCTCGTGCTCGCCGACGACGATCTGCTGGAGCGAGCGCTTGATCTCGACGGGCGAGATGTAGGTCTCCTGCTCGATCAGTTGGAGGCGCTTCTTCGCCGCCGAAATCTGCCGCTTGTACTCGCGCTCGTCCTCCGGCTTGATGCGCTTGCGCCCCAGCTTCTCCGTGTAGCGCTCGATGTCGCGCTCGGCGCTTCTCACGTCCATCGTGACGGTGCGGATCGAGTTGATGAGCCTCTGGCGCGCGCGCTCCGTCAGGTTCAGCCCCTTGTCGGCTTGCGCGGGCGACGCCGCGCCGGAGATCAACTGCGCGATCTCCAGCCGCGCGCGCGCGACCTTGCGGCGCAGTCGCAGCAGCTTCTTCGACTTCTTGCCGCGGGTCAGCTTCTGCTCGGCGCGCAGCTTGTCCCAGTCTTTGAGTCCGGCTTTGAAGAGCTTGCGGATGTTCGCGATCCCGTCGAGCGTCCACTGGTAGTACTCTTCCGCCTTGTCCTCCTGCCCGGTCAGCTCCGCCTGATCGGAGAAGGTCACCACGTCGCGGATGTTGAGCTTGCCCGCTTCCAACTCCTCGCCGATCTTCAAAAGCTCGCAGACCGCGATGGGCGAGCGCGAGATCGCCTTCTGCGTTTTAAGCTGACCGCGCTCGATGCGCTTGGCGATGGCGACTTCGCCCTCGCGCGTCAGGAGCGGCACGACGCCCATCTCGCGCAGGTAGAGGCGAACGGGATCGTTCGTCTTTTCGAGCGCGCCCGCCGAGAGATCGAGCTCGACGTCCTCGTCGATCTCGTCGTCGTCGGTGGTGACGACGACCGCCGCCTGCTCGATCATGCGCTCCTCGGAGTCGGCGATGGCGATGTTCGCGCCGTCGAGCTTCTGCAGCACGTCCTCGATGTCGTCGGGCGACACCATGTTGTCCGGAAGCTCGCGGTTGAGATCGTCGAAGGTGAGGAACTTCTTGTCCGTCCCCAGCTCCAAGAGGCGCTGCACCACGTCGTCTTGATCTTTTTCTTCCATGCGGTTTCGGGAGAAGAGTCCGTTGTCAGTTGTCCGTCGTCCGTTGTTTTAGTTACCCGACTTGAGCCTGAAAACGGGAGCGGCAAGCTGCCCGTCGCGAACGACGGACGACTGACCGCTGACAACGGGCAGCTTTTACTGCCTCGGCATGAGCGCGGCGCGGCGGCGCGACCATTCGAGGTTTTCGAGCACCAGCGCGTCGCGCCGCGCGTCGTCGCCCGCGCGCTCGGCTTCACTGATCTCGTGCGCGAGTTCCTTGAGCCGCCGCTCGACGCGCATCAGCCGGAGCGCGGCGAGGCAGCTCTCGGCTTCGGCGAGCGTGTCGTCAACCGCCTCGCCGTCGGCGCGCGCGGGCTCGCCCATCAGGACGAGCGGGACGAGATCGGCCGCGACCGGATCATTTTCGGTGCGCTCGCCGAGCGTCGCGAAGTCAACTTCGAGCCCCTCGCGCTCGATCTCTTTGAGTGCTTCGAAGACGCGCGCCGTCGGCAGCTCCTCGTAGTCCGCCGCTTCGAGCCGCGGCAGCACGGCGCGCCGCAAGTCCGCGTTGTGCGCGAGCAGCTCCAACAGCCGCTGCTCGGCGACGGTGACGGGAGCGCTCTCGGCGCGGGCGATCTTCCGCTTCACCGCGTCGGCGTCCGGCGTCACCGCCGTCGGCGCGGCGACCGCGCGCCAGAGTTCCCGCCTCAGTGTCGGCTCCTCGACGCGCAGCGCGTCCAACGTCATGTCAAAGTATTCGCGCCGCTGAATCTTGTTCTTGACGGCGCGCACGAAGGGCAGCGTCTCCTCGACCGCCGCCGCCTTGTCCGCAGGTTGGCGCAGGTTGCGCCCGGCGGTCGCCTGCTGTAGCACGAATTGGATGTAGGGAAGTGAAGCCCCCCGCCGCTCTGTGTATTCTTCCGCCCCGCGCGCGCGTATGAACTCGTCCGGGTCGGCGCCGTCGGGCAGCACCAAGACCTTGACCTCGAAGTCTTCGGGCAAGAGCACCTCGATGGCGCGTTTCGCCGCGGCGACCCCGGGGCGGTCACCATCATAGTTGACCACGACGCGCCGCGCAAACCGACTCAACAGCCGCGCCTGCTCGCCGGTTAAAGACGTGCCGAGGCTCGCCACCATGTTCCGCACGCCGAACTGGTACGGCACGATCAGATCGAGGTAGCCCTCGACCAGAATCGCAAATTTTCTCTTCCTGATCTCCTCGCGGTTCTGGTACAGCCCGTACAGGTGTCGCCCCTTCGTGTACGCCGCCGTCTCCGGCGAGTTCAGATACTTCGGGTCGCCGCCGCCCGGCAAGACGCGCGCGCCGAAAGCGACGGGGCGACCCTGCGCGTCCAGGACCGGGAAGATGACGCGACCGCGGAAGCGATCATAAAAACCGCCCGCGTCCTTTTTGACGACCAAGCCGCTGCGCTCGATCTGCGCTCCGGTCGCGCCCTTGCTTTTCAGGTAAGACGAGAGCGCGTCCCAACTGTCGGGCGCGAAGCCGAGACGGAAAGTCTTGCGCGTCGCGTCCTCGATGCCGCGGCTCTCAAGGTACTCGCGCGCGCCCTTCGCCGCGCCCTCTTGAAGTTGTTGCTCCCACCACTCAAGCGCCCACGAGTTCAACTCGACGATCTCGTCCGCGTCCTTGCGCCGCGCCTCGTACTTCTGATCGTCAACCAGAGCGGGCAGCGGCGTCCCCGTCTTCTCCGCGACGATCTTCACGGCTTCCGGGAACGTGACGTGCTCCATCTCCATCACGAACTTGATCGCGTCGCCCCCCTGAGAGCACCCGAAGCAGTAGAAGATGCCCTTCGACGGGTTGACCGAGAACGAAGGCGTCTTCTCCTGGTGGAACGGGCAGCACGCCATCCAGTTCGCGCCCTTCTTTTTCAGAGACACGTAGTCCTGCACCACGCGCACGATGTCCGCCTGCCGTTTCAGATCGTCGAGGAATGTCTGCGGGAAGCGCATGGGCGGTCAGCTTTCGAGGGCGTCAGCGAGCGCGCGCAGGAGCTGTGCGCCGTCCCCGCTCCAGGCGCTGCCGTGCATGCAGGCGAGCGTGGTGGGGGCGGTCGCGGCGAGTTTCTCGATCAGCGCGCTCGCGCGGCGCGTGTGAGAGAAGTAGTCGAGCATGTGCCGCAGGTCTTCGCTCGGCGTGAGGATGTCGGATTCCGTGAGCGGCTGGCTGTGAGAGCCGGGCTGCGTGAAGAGGTCGCCGCACAGGAGCGTGCGCGTCGTCTCGTCGAAGAGGTAGCCGCACTCCCAGCCGTGCGGCAGGTGCGGCGCGTCGAGCCAGCGCAGCGTGTGTTTGCCGAGCGAGACGGTTTCGCCGTCGGCGAGCGAGCGCGGCGGGCGATCCGCGAGATCGTTGATTGAGACGAGCGCCGCGATCCGCCCGCACATCGGCGCGGCTTCGGACGCGGCGGCGAGCCAGTCGTTCAAAGCGCCCGACTCGTCCGACTCGACGTGCGAGAAGGCGACGTGGCGCAGCCGCCCGACCGGCGTCACACTCTCGACCGCCTCGCGCACGAGCGGAAACATCCGGCGCGGACCGGCGTGGAAGAGCAGCGGCTCTTCGTCAACGATCAGGTACTGGTTGAAGGAGAACCCGCCGGGGATGACCTCCGGCGGCACGGGAGTGTTGATGCGGTAGATGCCGTCGGCGACCTCGGCGACGTTCGTGCCCGACTGCGTGTTCGTGATCATTGCTTCCCCCTTTCGCAGGCGCGAGAGATCAAACATCGGCGCCGGGCGGCAGTCAAGCGGCGCGCCGCCGACCGGCGAGCGTCAACGCAACTCGACGACGGTCGCGCCCGCGCCGCCCTCGTTCGGGGGCGCGGGCGCGAAGCTGGCGACGTGCGGGTGGTCGCGCAGGAGTTCGGCGATGGCGCGGCGCAGCGCGCCAGTGCCGTGACCGTGGATGATGCGCACGCGCGGGAGGCTGTGGAGAGCCGCCTCGTCGAGGAACTTGTCGGCGGCGTCGCGCGCTTCGTCCGTCGTCCTGCCGATGAGGTTCAGTTCGGCGTCGGGCGCTTCGCGCGAGGCGGTGAGGCGCACCTGCGTGGTCGGTCGCTCGGCGGCGAGGCGTTCGAGCTGCGCGAGGCGAGGCGAGTCAGGCTTGACCGCGACGCGCTCCAACAGTTCGAGGTTCTTCACCTTCTCGCGCAGCCGCACGTTGCCGACGCGCACCTCCGCCTCCTCGCCGCGCACGCTCTCGACCGTGCCCGTCTTGCCGAACGAGCGCAGACGCACCGCGTCGCCCTTCGCGATCTCGCGCTGCTCGGCGGCGGGCCGGAACTCCGTCGCGCCCGGTGCGGAAGACGACGCGGCGGAAGACGAGGAAGCGCGTGAGGCTGGCGACGCGGACGACGCGCGCGCCGTGCCGAATGACGTTGACTGTGAAGCGGAAGACGACTCTGCGTCCGCGCCAGAGCGACGGACGACGCGGACGCCGCCCTCGCGCCCCGTCGTGTTCGCCTTCGCCGCCCCGCGCGCGGCTTGGGCGGCGCGTTGTGCTTCGCGTCGCAGCTCCGCCGCGCGCCGCTCCGCCTCGCGCTCGACGCGAATCCGCTCGGCGCGATCCTCGATCCTGGAGGCGAGTTCGCGCGCGCGCTGCTCGAACTCGGCGACTCCCGCGCGCAAAGTCTGCTCGAACTTCTGCTGCCGCTCAGCCTCACGCTTCGCCGCGTCGCGCTCTAACCGCTCGTACTTTTCGGCGACGGCGGCGCGCTCCTCTTCGAGCGCGCGGCGCAGGGCTTCCGCCTCGTCCGCCTCGCGCTTGATGCGGCGCAGGTAGTCGCTCGCCTGCCGCGCCGAGTCGTCAACGCGGGAGGAGGCGGCGCGGATGATGTCGCGGGGGAAGCCGAAGCGCTCGGCGATCTCAAGACCGGACGAAGAGCCCGCGACGCCGACGAGCAGATGGTAAGTCGGCTGCAAGGTCTTCTCGTCGAACTCGACGCTCGCGTTCGTCACGCCGCTTTCGTTCGCCGCGTACTGCTTGAGACCGCTGTAATGCGTCGTCGCGATGACGTGCGCGCCGCACGCGCCGCGGAAGTGATCCACGACGGCGACGCCGAGCGCCGAGCCCTCTTCCGGGTCTGTCCCCGTCCCGACTTCATCGAGCAGCACCAGCGCGGGTCGCTCGCACAGCTCGATCATGCGGCTGATGTTGCTGACATGCGCCGTGAAGGTCGAGAGGTGCGCGGCGAGCGACTGCCGGTCGCCGACGTCCGCGAGCACGGAGGCGTAGAGCGGCACTGACGCGGAACGCGCGGGCACGTGCAGACCTGAGAGCGCGGCGAGCGCGAGCAAGCCGGCGGTTTTCAAAACGACCGTTTTGCCGCCCGCGTTCGCGCCGGAGATGATCATGACGGGGCGCTCCGCGTCGAGCCGCAGAGAGACGGGCACGACCGCGCCGCCCTCGGCGCGCAACGCCTCTTCGAGCAACGGGTGGCGCGCGTCAACCAACTCGAGCGCGCCGTCCGTCGTCACTTCGGGCTCGACGCAGTCAAAGCCGAGAGCCATCGCCGCCTTCGCCGCGACGAAATCCAACTCCGCGACAGCTTCGGACGCGCGCTCGATTGCCGGAAGCTCGCGGCGCATCTCGTCTGTGAGCGTGGCGAGGATGCGCGTGATCTCGCGCTCCTCGGTCTCGCGCAGATGCTGAAGCTCGTTGTTCGCGTCAATCGTCTCCAACGGCTCGACGAACACGGTCATGCCGGACGACGAGAAGCCGTGCGCGACTCCGGCGACGCGACCGCGGTGATCCGCGCGGACGGGGACGACGAAGCGGTCATTGCGGATCGTCACCAACTGATCTTGGATCGCCTCGTCGGCGCGTCGCATCAAGCCTTCGAGCGAGCGCGTGATCGAGGAGCGCAGGCGGTTGATGTCGTGGCGTATGCGCGCCAGCTCCGGGCTTGCGCGGTCGTCGAGCTCGCCGCTCGGCAATATTTTGGAAGTGACGCGCGCGGCGAGGGAGTAGAGCTCGCGCGGCAGTTCCGCGACGATCTCCCAGAGCGTGGGCGCGGCTTCGCGCTCGGACTGCACCAGCGCGCGCGCCTCGCCCGCCTGATCGCAGAGGCGCGCGAGCGCGAGGAGCGACGAGGGATCGAGCACCGCGCCCTCAATCTTCAGCCGCGCGATCCGTTCCGACGGATCGGCTAACTCGGAGAAAGACCAGCGCGCGCCGCGCCGCCGCAGCTCGAGGCACTCGGAGACGGCGCGCAGCTCCAGCCGCACGCGCCCGAGATCGCCGAGCGGCATGAGCGCGTCCGCGCGCGCGCGTCCCGCCTCGGTCTGCGCGCCCCGCCGGACGAGCGCGCGCAAAGCCCCGTATTCGAGCACCCCGAATGCTTGTTCGTTCATAAGAGCCGCGAACCGCGAATCGTCGTTCGTCAGTCGCCCGTCGTCGTTCGTTCAGCCGAGTCGCTTGGCGTACCTGTAGGTGTCGGGCGCGTAGCCGAGCCGCTCGTAGAAATTGATGGCGCGCGTGTTGACGGCGAAGACGTTGAGCGTGACGAGCGCGTAGCCGCGCGTGCGCGACCAGTCCTCGCAGGCTCGCATGAGCGCGCGACCCGCGCCGGCGCGCTCGGCGGCGGGCGCGACGACGAGCGCCGAGACGTGACCGTGCGGCTCGCGCGTGAAGTAGTCCGTGTGCGTGACGGCGTGGGCGAAGCCGAGGGGCGAGCCGGCGTCGTCTTCGGCGACGAAGATCGCCTCGTCGCCCTTCGGCGAGGCGAGCGCGTCGGCGATGACGGCTTGCTCGGCGGTCGTCATCACTTCCGCGTCGTGCCACGGCGGCGGCCCGAACTCGGCGAGGCGATGGACGAGCGCGAGGATGAACTCGCGGTCGGCGGCGAGTGCCGCGCGGACGCGCACGGCGCGCGTCGTGTCGGTCGTCTCCGTCATCTTCTCGGTCTCCGAACTTTACGTGCGGAATCTTAACACCCGCGGGGCGGGCGGGACGAGCGAGACCCCGTGAGGATCACGATCTCTTGCGGCGTCGCTCCGTGCCGCGCGTGGCGGCGTCAAAGAGGAGCGCCGTGTCGAGGACGGTGACGCGCGAGCCGCCGCGCTCGACCGTGCCGCGCGAGGGCGTGTGCGCGTCCGTCGGCGGGACGATCTCCGCGGGGGCGATCTCGATGCGCCCGTCGGCTGAGTCGCAGGCGAGCGCGAGCTGCTCGTCGCCGCGGAGCGCGACGAAGAGGCGGGGCGCGGTGCGCGCGTCGGCGTCGCGCGTGCCCGACGAGTCGCGCGCGTTCGGCTGATCGGCTGGGGGGGTCGCTCGCGTCTGCGTCGGCTGATCGTCGGGGAGGAGTTGCGCGGGGTCGAGCGCGGTGCGGATGCGACCGCGCAGGCTGACGACGCCGACGACAGCGGGCGGCGCGCCGGGCAGCGGCGCGGGCGCGAGCCCCTCCGCCGTGGCTTCGACCTCTTCGGCGAAGACGGCGAACAGCCGCCCGCGCGCGCGCACGACGAACAGCTCGCGCGCGCCGCGTGGCTCAAGGCTCAGATCGGTCGCCATGACGAAAGTAGCGCGGTTCTAACACGCGGTCTCGGAGGTGTCAACGCGCGGGCTGCGCGACGAAGAGGTGGCGCGCGCCGCTCCCGTCGTCCGCTCGACTTGCGGCGCGCGGGCGGGCGTTCGGTGCGGGCGGCGTGGTAAAATTCTAGTCTCGACGGCGCGTGCACGTCGTGCGCCGTGCGTCCGAGTCCTCCCCGAGCCGCGTGCGACAGAGCCTCCCGCCGCCCGCGCGAATCTCCGCCTCGTGTCGCGAGCGTATATCTTGAGCCTGCGGGAAAGTGTGTGAGTTAAGGAATGTCTAAGTTGAGACGGGTCGGAAGGTTGTTGAAGAGGACGCTCGCGTGCGCGTGCTTGGCGGCGGCGGTCGCGTGCGCGTGCGCGCCCGCAGCACGCGGGCAGGAAGCGGCGCAGGAAGCGTCGGAGGGGGGCGAGGGCGTGGGCGTGCAGTCGGCGGGGCGCGTGCGCGCGCCGGAGTTGGCGGGCGCGCGCGGGTGGCTGAACACGGACAAGCCGCTCTCGATTGCGGCGCTGCGCGGCAAGGTCGTGCTGCTCGACTTCTGGACTTACGGGTGCGTGAACTGCATGCACGTCATCCCGGACCTGAAGCGGCTCGAAGCGAAGTACGCCAACCAGCTCGTCGTCGTCGGCGTCCACTCGGCGAAGTTCGCCAACGAGAAGGAGACGGAGAACATCCGCCGGATCGTTTTGCGCTACGAGCTGGAACACCCGATTGCGAACGATGCGGACTTCGCGATCTGGCAGGCTTACGCGGTGAGGGCGTGGCCCACGCAGGTCGTCGTCGATCCGGCGGGCTACGTCGTCGGCAGGGTCGAGGGCGAGGGCAACTACGACGCGCTCGACGAGGAGATCGGGAAGCTCGTCGCCGAGGCGCGCAAGCGCGGCGAGCTGAACGAGCAGCCGCTCAAGTTGGCTCTTGAACGCGCGAAGGTGGGAGACGTGCCGCTCGCGTTCCCCGGGAAAGTTCTGGCGGACGCGAAGCACGGACGCCTCTTCGTCGCGGACTCGAACCACAACCGGGTCGTCGTGGCGCGCCTCGACGGCACTCTGATCGAGACCATCGGCACGGGCGCCGCCGGCGCGGCGGACGGCGCGTTCGACCGCGCGACTTTTCACAGACCGCAGGGGCTCGCGCTCGACGCGGGCAAGGGCGGCGACGAGGACGCGCTCTACGTCGCCGACACGGAGAACCATCTCGTTCGGAGAGTTGATCTCAAGGCGCGGACGGTCGCGACGGTCGCGGGCACGGGCGTGCAGTCGCACGTCTATCCGGGCGAGGAGGGCGCGAGCGCGCAGCCCGCGCGCGAGACGGCGCTCAACTCGCCGTGGGACTTGCAGCTCGTCGGTCGCCGGCTCTACATCGCGATGGCGGGTCCGCACCAAATCTGGCGGCTCAACCTCTCGACGAACACGATCTCGGTCTTCGCCGGGTCGGGTCGCGAGGCGCGCATGGACGGCGCGCGGCGCGCGGCGTCGTTCGCGCAGCCGTCGGGTCTCGCGAGCGACGGCAGGACGCTGTTCGTCGCCGACGCCGAGTCGAACGTGATCCGCGCGGTCAGTCTCGCGAAGTCCGCGCCGAAGGAGGGCGGCGAAGAGCCCGTGACGCAGAACGGCGACGACGGGGGCGGCGGCGTTGAAGTTCCGCTACAGGGCGAGATGCCGCCCGAGGGCGGGGACGAGACGCAGGCGGGCGCGCGCCCCGCGATGGCTGTGAACCCGGAGGCGGACGAGCCGCAGGTCTTGACGCTCGCGGGCGGAGACCTCTTCGACTTCGGCGACGCCGACGGCACGGGCGACAGCGTGCGCCTGCAACACCCGCTCGGCGTCGCCTACGTCGCGGGCGCGGGCGTGTTCGTCGCCGACACCTACAACCACAAGATCAAGCTGCTCGATCCGGCGACCGGACGCGTCGAAACTTTCGCGGGCACGGGCAAGCCGGGACAGGCGGACGGCGAAGCGCCCTCCTTCTACGAGCCCGGCGGGATTTCTTACGCCGACGGCAAGCTCTACGTCGCCGACACGAACAACCACGCCGTGCGCGTCATCGATCTGGCGACGCGCAAGACTTCCACGCTCCGGCTTCTCGGCTTGCAACCGCCGCAGGCGAACGCGGGCGACGGGGCTTCCGCCGAGGCGGGCGGCGCCGCGCTCGCGCGCGAGATCGAAGTCGCCGCGCAGCGCGTCGCGCAGGGCGCGCGCGTCGTGCTCACGATCAACGTCGCGCTGCCCGCCGGGTATCATTTGAACGAAGCCGCGCCGCAGCGGCTCCAAGTCTCGGTCGTGCGCGGCGCGCAGTCGCTCGCGCCCGAAGGCGGCGGGGGCGTGACGCGCGCGGGGCGCGAGGTGCGTCTGCCGCTGAGCGTCGCGCTCGTCGCGCGCGCGCCGGGCGCGGCGGAGTTGCGCGCGCGGCTCACGGCGTACTACTGCCGCGAAGACAACACGGGCGTCTGCCGCATCAAGACGCTCGTCTGGCGCGTGCCCGTCGAGGTCACGGCGTCGGCGTCGGGCGCGGCGCGAGAGATCAGACTGGAAGGGAAGATCGAGTAAGAATTGCGGATTGCGGATTAGAAATCCGAAGAACTTAAAACGCGGCGCTGAGAGTTGAAATTCTCAGCGCCGCGTTTCTTCAATCCGCATTCCGAAATCCGCAATCGCCTCAGTGCGTCAGCTCCGACTCGATGGGCGCCTGGAGCTTGTCGGCGCGGATGACGGCGGGCGAATCGCTGTCGTGTAGGCTGGGGTGGCTCACCGCGATCTCGGCTTCGGCGCGCTCGGCGGGCGAGAGCGCGGTGGCGAGCAGGGCGGCGGCGGCGGCGAGGAGTCTCTGCCGCTCCGCGCCGTACTCCGAGAGCGCGGCGGAATAGACTGTGAGCGCGCCGTGGCGTGCGTCGCCGCGCGTGACGGGGAAGGCTGCGAGCGTGCGTAAGCCGGCGAAGCGCGGGGCGGCGTCGGGCGCGAAGTCGAGCTGCGGGTTGACGTTGCAGAAGGGCTGCTGGTTGGCGAGCACCCAGCCGGTCACGCCGTTGTTCTGCTCGACGCGGCGACCCTTGAGCAGCGCGGCGTGCGTGCCCGCGGCGTGCTTGATCGTGTACTCGTCGCCGTCGGCGAGCGCGACGGCGCAGGTGTCGTAGGGGACGAGCGCGGCGAGCGCGGCGACGAAGGTCTCGACGACGCGCGTCTCGTCGGGGCGCGCGGCTTCGAGCTTGCGTGCGAGCGCGCCGAGCGCGTCGAGTTCGCGCTCCGAGAGTTTGGCGCTCGCGGGCTGCGCTTCTTCGGCGAGCCCGGCGGCGGGGGCGACCGCGGCGGCGGCTTCGGAGAGTTGTTCGGCGGGCTCGATGCCGTAGGTCGGCACGGGCGCGCCCTTGTGCGCCTGTATCTCCGCCTCGAATTCGGGGAGGTGCGTGACGAAGGTCCCGACCACGCGCGGATCGTACTGCGTGCCCGAACCCTCCATGATCAGTTCAATCGCCTCCTCGCGCGTCAAGCCCCGGCGGTACTGCCGGTCCTCGCGCACGGCGTCGAAGCAGTCGACGACGGAAAGTATCCGCGCCGTGAGCGGGATGCCTTCCCCCTTTAACCCGTCGGGGTAGCCCCTGCCGTCCCAGCGCTCGTGGTGGTGGCGGACGACGGGGACGACCGGGAAGGGGAAGTCAACGCGACCGAGAATCTGCGCGCCGACGAGCGTGTGCACCTTCATCTTCTCGAACTCGGCGGCGGTGAGCTTGCCCGGCTTGTTGAGGATGTAGTCGGGGACGGCGATCTTGCCGATGTCGTGCAGCAGCGCGCCCGCCCGCAGCGCCTCGATCTCGGCGTCGGAGCAGCCGAGGAGTCGCGCCACGCCCGCGGCGTAGATTTGCACGCGCAGGACGTGCTCGTGCGTCACCTGATCTTTCGCGTTGATGGCGACGGCGAGCGCCTCGACCGTCTCGCGGTGCGCCTTCTCGATTGCCGAGACGCGCTGCTCGACGCCGCGGCGGTTCTGCCGCTGGCTGACGTTGATCGCGAGCAGCGTCGGCACCGCGATGGCGACGAGCGTGAGCACGCCATGTTCGAGCGCGTGGTGCATGAGGATCGCGGCGGCGCTCGTCGGCAGGCAGAGCATCGGCACCGTCCACAGGAAGCTCTCCTTCCAAGAGGCGAGGATGGGCTTGGCGTGGCGCATCGAGAGCAGCGTCGAGAGCAGCACCACGTTGACGAGGTTGTGCGTGACGCTGGCTGCGAAGAAGACGACAGCCGCGAGGTGCAGCGGAAGCTCGCCGTTCGTAGCGCCGAGCGTGACGGCAAATTTGATGATGAGCCCAGACGACGCCGCCACGAGCGACATCATGCCGGTCGAGAAGAGATTGCTCGACCAGCGGCGCACCGTGCGCCGCGACGTGATGAAGCCTTCGAGCCCGGCGACGAAGATCGCCGGATGGACGCCGTACCAGTAGGCGACTAGCAGCACGATGGCGTCGGAGAGCGAGAAGGTCAGCCGCTCGTGCGTCAGGTTGAGACCGAGGGGGATGCGGAAGTGCTGCGTGAAGAGTCCGGCGAAGACGATGACGGGGACGAGCGTGAGCAGGATGAGCTGCGCGACCTGCGGCTGATCGAAGTGCAGGCGCACGACCGCCCACGCCCAGAGGGCGATCCCTAAGGCGGAGACGGCAGCTTGGTAGGCGCGTGCCTTGGTCGGGACGTTCTTCATCTATCTCGTCTAGGCGCCCTTCTTCGCCTGACGCTGGTCGCGCACGCCGCGCGAGAGGACACGACGGGGTGCGGACTTTTGCGGGTTGGAGAGTCGTGAGAGGTGCTGTTTTCGGGGCTTTTGTGAGCTCTAGGCTGGGGCGGGCACGTCCGGCTTCAGTCGCCGCGGCGCGGCTGCAAATAGATTGTATCGTAATAGCCGCGGAAACGGTAGCCCGATTTTCGGTAAAACGTCTGCGCCGACTCCGCACGCTCGTTGACGACCAGACAGATCGCGTCCGCCCGGCGCAACAGCTCGCGCCCGAGCTGCGACATGCAGCGGAGTCCCACGCCCTTGCCGCGCTCGTCGGCGCGGACGTGGACGCCTTCGAGGTAGGCGGCTTCGGGCGTCTCGGCGAGCACGTCCGCCTTGAAGACGAGCCCCGCCTCGTCGCGCCAGACCCAGACGCGCCCCTGCTCGATGCGGCGCGCCGTGCGGACGCGGAAGCCCCGCGGATCGCGCTCCATCGGGTTCGAGCCGCACTCGGCGACCGCCATCAAGGCGTTGACACGCATCACCAGCTCGATGTCGTCGAGCGTCGCCTGCCGCAGCTCGCGCACCGGCTCGCGCACGGCGACGGGCGCGTGCTGCTCGTAGAGCATCTCGCGGCAGACCAGGCGCGGGCGCGCCGCGTCGTCCGCCGCGTAGAGCCTCCAGAACTTCTCGATCGCGTCCTGCTCGCCGCGGATGAGGTACGAGTTCGTGCAGGCGCGCGCGACGCGGGCGAACGCTTCGAGCGTCGCGTCGGTGCGCGCCTCGACGAGCGTGGCGTGCCCGACGAGCGCGACGCCGACGAGCGCGCCTTCGCGGTCGCGGCAGCCGTAGAACGTCCCGCGGTTCAAGGGGCTCACCACGCCGTTGTCGCGCAGCAGGCTCGCCATGTAAACCGTGTGGACGGGGCGCGCGGCGAGGAACTCCAGCGCCTCGTCGCGCTCGCCCTCGGCGAGAGGGAGCGCGTCGAGCGCGCCGCCCGCCCGCGCGGCGGCGCCGAACGTCGCCGGGTTGATCTCTTCTCGCATGACACTGACTGCCATCTCTCCACTCCCTCCGAGATTCGTCGCTGTTGTGGTCGCCGCGGCTTCGTCTAACGCGCGGGCGCGCTCGCGCACCGCGGAGTGGAAGAACTATCGCGCGCTCATCCCCGGCGTGTTGTCGCCGCCGACGAGCGTGGAGAGCGCGTTGACGCAGTCGCCGAGCACGACCCCGTCCCCGAGCACGACCCCGTCGCCTAAGACGACTCCGTCTCCAAGGACAACGCCGTCGCCGAGAACGACCCCGTTGCTCGTCACGATGTTGTCGCCGAGCACGACGCCGTCGCCGAGCACGACGCCGTCACCGAGGACGACGCCGTCGCTGATCATCACGCGGTCACCCAAGACCACGCCGTCGCCCAGAACAATGCCGTCGCCGAGAACAACTCCGTCGCCGAGCACGACGCCGTCACCGAGGACGACGCCGAGCCCGTAAATCTTCTGGTACTGCGCGATCAGGTTCACGCCTTTCGCCCAGCGCTGCTTGAGCATGATCCCTTGCGCCCAAGTGAAGGTCTGACCGGCGATGGTCGTCTGCGTCGTCGGCGCGGCAGCCGTCAGAAGCGACGTGCCCGTCGCCGGGCTCGACGGCAGGTCTTGGCGGACGAGCGCGGCGAGCTGCACCGCGCCCGCGACGTTCAACTCGCCCGCGCCCTGCTCCAACATGTCGAAGCCCTTGAGCGGCTGCGCCGTGTACATCAAGATCATCTTGATCTCGTTCGGCGTCAGCTTCGGGTTGACCTGCAGCATCAGCGCCGCCGCGCCCGCGACGACGGGCGAAGCCATCGAGGTGCCGGAGAGGTACATGAGCCGCTTGTTGTCGTTGTCGGTGATGCCGGAGTCGAGCTGCGGGTTCTGCGTCACGATGTAGTTCCGCGCGCCGCTGCCCATGTCGGACTCGGCGAAGATCAGCTTGTTGCCGGGCGCGACGAGATCGGGCTTGTAGAGGTTGTCGTAGTGGCGCACACCGCTGTCGTCGAGGTAAGAGCCGCGGGTGGGTCCGCGCGAGCTGAAGGTGGTCACGCCGTCGTCCGAGCGGGCGTCGGTGCCGAAGGTGTTCGCCGCGCCGACGGTGATGGCGGACGGCTCGTCGCCCGGCGAGTGGATGCGACCGTAGAGCTTGTTGCCCGCCGTGTCCTTGCCGTCGTTGCCCGCCGCCGCGACGACGACTATTCCGGCGTCCACGAGCTTGCGCACCGCCCGGCAGACCGGGTCATTCTTGTAGGAGTCGAGCGCCGGGGCGCCGAGGCTCATGTTGACGACGCGGACGTTGTACTTGGTGGCGTTCGTCGGGTTCGCGGGGGTGAGCGGCTTGGTCGGATCGGCGGGGCTCAGAATCCAGTTGAGCGCGGCGAGCAGCGCGGAGGTCGTGCCCACGCCCTTACCGTCGAGCACGCGCAGGGCGATGATGTTCGCCTTCGGCGCGACGCCCTGATACATGTTGCCATTGGTGGTGCTCGCGCCCGCCGCTGCGCCCGTGACGTGCGAGCCGTGACCGAACGGGTCTTGATCCGGTCTGTTCTCGGGCGTGAAGTCCTTCTTGAACTTGATGCGGTTAGCGAAAGAGGCGTGCGCGGCGTCGATGCCGGAGTCGATGACGGCGATGCCGACGCCGGTGCCGTCCACGCTCGAAGTGGTCGCGAGCAAGCCCGTGCCGAGCAGACCGCCGTTCGACTGCGGGTTGCGAATCTGATCCGTGCCGGTGGTCGCCGTGACGTGACCGCTCGCGGTCATCGCGCGATCGGGCGAGAGGTGATGCGTCGCGCCGCTCGCGGCGAGCGCTTCGAGCGCGCCGAAGGGCACGTCAAGCTTGACCGCGCCCAGCTCAGCCATCGCCGCGCCGACGCGCACGCCGTAGCGCTCGAACAGCGCGACGAGTTCGGCGTCGCGCACGTCGTCAGCCTGCAGGATGACGCTCGTGCGCTCGTTCTCGGAACGCGCGCTCCGCATCATCTCGCGCAGGTCGGGCGCGATCTTGTCGCCGGCGAACGAATCGTCGTCGGCGCGCTTCGCCACGTCGGAAGCGGTCTCCGAGGTCGCGCCTTTGATCGGCACCTCGTCAAAAAGTTTGGCGAGCGAGGCGTCGGAGCGGATGAAGGTCTGGTAGGCGGCGGGGGTCGTCGCGCCGACGAGGTTCATGTCGCCGCGCGCGAGTGCGTCGGCGAAGAGCCGGGAGGCGACCGCGCCGTGCGCGGCGTTCGCGCCGACGAGCCCGTCCACATCGTTGACGAAGAGGATGACCGAGCCGCGCGCCGCGGCGACTTCCGCGAGCACCGAACGGACGCGCGCGTTGACCTCCGCCGCGTCTCTCGCGCCCTCGACGAGCGAGCCCGTGTCGAGCGTCAGGACGCGCTTGCCCGCGAGCGCCGCTGGCACGTCGCCCGCGGCGACGCGCGCGGCGAGCGCGGCGACGATTGAAGCCTTGCCGTAGGGCGTCTCGCCCGTCAGCACGGGGTTGTTGCGCGCCCCGCGCGAGAGCACGCGCACGAGCGCCCCGACCTCCGCGCCGTGTGCGCCGACGGGCGTGAGCCTACCGCGCCGCGCGAGCGCCGTGAGATCGCGCGCGTAAGCTGCGAGCGCGCCGCGATCCGTGCGCGCGGAAGCTCGCACGCCGTCGCGCGACTGCGCGTGCGCGCGGTCGGCGAAGAGGGGCGCGAGGGAGACCGTGGCGGCGAGCGCCGCGGTCAGGAGGCAGGAGAGAGTGCGTCGGGCTATCTTATTCATCATCTGACTCCGCTGCGGCGAGTGGAATCGGCGAGTGTTTGTGCCGGGAGCGGTAAGCGCCGCGCCTTAGC
>JAIVGV010000396.1 GCA_020201365.1 Acidobacteriota bacterium | reverse complement strand
ATCGAGTGCTTTCTGCTTCTCCCCTAAATCAGCATAGACCAAGCCGATGCTGTTGAGTGTTCCAGCTTCACCACTTCGATCTCCAATGGCACGACGAATAGGTAAGGCTTGTGTAAGGTAATCAATTGCTTTCTGCTTCTCCCCTAAATCGGCATAGACCCCACCGATGTTGTTGAGTGCTATAGCTTCACCACTCCGATCTTCAGCAGCACGAAAGATAGGCAGAGATTGACTGTAATACTCAAGCGCTTTCCGCTTCTCTCCCAAATGGTCGTAGATAAAGCCAAGACCAAGGACTGTTGTTGCTTCATCTGAGCGATTATCCAGAGAGTGGTAGAGTAGCAACGCTTCATTTAACTTTTGTATGGCTCCTTCTAGTGATTCCTTTGTTCCCGCTTGATACTGTTGCATTCCTTCATTGAATAGCCTCTTAGCCACAGCACGCTTATCCTTCGTCTTGTTTTGCGCAACAACTGTTCCTGTCAGCAGCAGCAGAGCTAAGCAGCAGAATAAGATTCCGGCACTGGCGGTAGAAACCCTTTTGAGTGAGAGGCCATGAAATCTACTCCACATCTGCATATCTACGCTCCTGAGCTACTTTAGTAGAGATGTTGCTGAAAGCGCTGCAATCGGAGCCCTTTCAGTGTTGTTTGAACTGTGGGCTTCAGATGGTCTGGATATTTCCAGGGAACCCGGGAAGGGAGTTAGCTCGCGCCCGATTCCGGTCGGACTCTATCAGGCCCGACTTAATTTACCTAATCTTCGCTGACAGATTCAGCGTATAGCCCGCGAATTGGTGTCGCACTATGACAATGACCCAGCACAAAACTCATCGTCTGTCATAACAATCTCTTTCATGCTTTGCGCGCGGCGAGCGGGCGGAAGAGGTGTTGGAGTCGCTTGACGCTGGAAGTCTGGAGCAGGCTCATCGTGCCGATGTAGCCGTAGCCGAAGAGGAAGAGCCCGAGGAAGGGGATCGTGCCGAACAGATGCATGTGCACGGCGTAGACCACCGCGCAGGCGAAGTAGGCGGCGAATGAAAGTTCGAGGAGCGGCAGCCAGCCGTGCTTGCGTTTGTACTTCTTCGCCTTCCAAGTCACGTCAGTCCCCTGCTCGACACGATACTTGGGAGTGCGGACGAACTCCGACTTGACGCCGAACAGAGCTTCGAGCACGGCGCGCGCGTTCGAGAAGGCGATGCCGATGCCGATTGCCATGACGAGCGGCAGGTGCAGGAGCCGCCGCCTGCGTCCCGTCTCGCGGTCGAGATACCAGACCGCCGAGCCGTAGAAGAGGACGACCGAGACGGTCGAGAAGAAGAGGACGGGCGCGTCGAAGACGAGCAGGTTGAAGTAGCCCTGGTTGTAGCGCACCAGGAGCAGCGGGAACTGTAGGAAGCTCGCGAGGATCATCAGCGGGTAGCTAATGTTGCCCGTCAGGCGGAAGAACATCTCGGCTTTCACGCGCAGCGGCAGGGGCGCGCGCCAGATGCGCGGGTAGAGTTTCAGACCCACCTGCATGACGCCCTTCGCCCAACGCCTTTGCTGCGCCTTGAAGGCGTTGACCTCGACGGGAATCTCGGCGGGCGCGTCCTCGTCCAGGAGATAGACGAAGCGCCAGCCCATCAGTTGCGCGCGGAAACTAAGATCGGTGTCTTCGGTGAGCGTGTCGTGCTGCCAGCCGCCCGACAGCTCGATCGCGCGGCGGCGCCAGATGCCCGCCGTGCCGTTGAAGTTGAAGAAGCCGCCCGTGCGGTTCCTGACCGTCTGCTCGACGACGAAGTGCCCGTCGAGCATGATCGTCTGCAACCGGGTGAGCAGGTTGTAAGAGCCGTTGATGTGCGACCAGCGCATCTGCGCGCACCCCACCCCCTCGTCGGTGAAGAAGTGGACGAGCTTGCGCAGGAAGTCGGGCTTGGGCACGAAGTCCGCGTCGAAGACGGCGAGCAGGTCGCCTCGCGCGGACTTCACGCCGTTGGCGAGCGCGCCAGCCTTGAAGCCCGTGCGGTCGTCGCGGTGGATGTAGTAGATGCGGAAGCCCTCGCGCCGGTAGCGCTCGACCGTCGCGCTGGCGATCTTCACGGTCTCGTCGGTCGAATCGTCGAGGACTTGAATCTCAAGTTTCTCGCGCGGGTAGTCGAACTCGGTGACGGAGGCTAACAGGCGCTCGACGACGTACATCTCGTTGAAGAGCGGGAGCTGGACGGTGATGACGGGCAGCTCGCCTTCGGCGAAGCGTGCTTTCGGCTGGGGCTGGAAGCGGTGGTAGCGCCAAAAATCAATCACCTGCTTGACGCGGTACGCGCCGTAGATGGCGAGGACGCCGAGGATCGTGAAGTAGAGGACGAGGACGAACCAGTCGAACGAGTCGAGGCGGTAGAGGGAGCTGATGTTGCTCTGCGTGCGCCAGTACCAGTCGTCGGTCGTCAGGTTGTACAACTTGACAAGTTGTTGCTTCACCTCCTCCGGCGGCTCGATCCAATTCCGATCTAAGAAAAACATCTCGACTCACCGCTCCAAAGACTTCCGACCGACGGGCGGCTCGGCGCTCGGAGCTCAAACCTCTAGTCCGTTCTCCCGCGCCAGAGACAAACTAAAGTTCGAACTCCGAACCCTCCCCTTCCGGCGCCGCGCAGACCGCACACAAAACGAGCAGCGCGTCCTCGCCGGAGGTGCGCTGCCCGTCTCGAACGAGAGCACATTGTACACGACGCGGCGCGCCGCCGCCAAAGACGCGCGCGCGTCTGGTCGCGCGTGCGCCCCGCCGCCGGGCTGGCGGAGAGGCGCACGCGCGATCTCTTTTGAGCGTCGCTTGCGCGAGCGTCCGGTCGGATCAGCTCGCGGGCGGGGGCGTGTAGCCGCCGGTGCCGGTGCCGAAGTCGGACGGCGGGGGCGGCGGGGGCGTGCCGACGCCGCCCGGGCGGTTCCTGCCGAGCACCGCGACGCCGATGACGCCGCCGAGCACCGCGAAGCCGACGACGACGACGATCGTGAAGATGATCCCGACGACGCCCGTGGCGGCGGCGAAGCCCGCCATGGTGCCGGCGTCCTTACCGCCACCCATCGCGGACATGCCGACGCCGAGCAGCATCAGCGGGATGCGGATGACGGTGGCGATGACGGCGCCGATGACGCCCGCCGTCGCGCCGAGTTTCGCGCCGTCGCCCATCGCGAACGTGCCGGGCGCGTTCTTCATGTACATAAAGACGGCGAGGAAGCCGCCGCCGAGCGCCCACAGGAAGCAGCAGCCGCCGATGAACGGGATGCCGGAGAGCACGCCCGCGATGATGCCGCCGATCAGCGCGGCTTTTGTTCTATCGTTCATGTTCGTTCCTTCATTCGAGCGAAGTCGGTAGAGCTTTGGTTAGGGGTTTACGAGGTGAAACTCTGCGGACGGACGGCGACGCTCGCGCCCGCCGCACGCGCGGCGTCCGCGTCCCGTCCGGCTAAAACTTTCGCGCGGCGACTCCGCGCGCCGAGCCGAGAAGTGCGCGCGAGATCGACGAGACCCGGCACGACGTAGAAGACCGCCGCCGCGCCGAGCAGCGCGCCGGAGAGCGCGCGCGACCAGTGCGTGTTGTGCCACGGCGTCACGAAGTTGATCAGAAAGTCCAGGGCGGTCGGCGCCGCCGCCGCGAAGAGCCAGGCGCGCGGCGGGGCGTCGGTGCGGCGCACGTCGCGCGCGAGCGGGTAGAACAGGAGCGAGGCGGTGAACCCCACGTAGACGCCCGCGCAGCGCGCGCAGACGGCGAGCGGGTGACCCGCGACGTAAAACGAGCGCTCCGCGATCTGGTGGCACAGCGGCGCGAACGAGCGGTAGATGACGAACGCCGCCGCCGCGTCGCCCCTCGCGGCGAGGACGGGCGCGGCGAAGAACGCCGCGACGAATGCCGCCGCGCACGCCGCGGTCGCGAGCCACGCGGCGACGGCGCGACCGAGCGGCGCGCGCGCCGCGGGCTGCGCGGCGACCTGCGGGACGTAAGATTCGGCGGGAGCAGGCACGTTAGAAGCAAGGATGAAGGCGGAAGGATGAAGGATGAAAGCGCGACGGCTCGACTTGAGTGGTTCTCATTTCATCCTTCATCCTTCCGCCTTCATCCTTAGAATCGGATCACTGTGTCGGGTCCGCCCTCGACGTGGACGGTGTCAATGAAGCGTATGTGGCGCGACTCGGTCGTCATGACGAGCGAGTGCGTGCGCTTGCCGGAGCCGAAGAGGCGGACGCCTTTGAGCAGCGCGCCGTCGGTGACGCCCGTGGCGGCGAAGATGACCTTCTTGCCGGGCGCGAGATCGTCAACGCCGTAAACCTTGTCGGGGTCTTCGATGCCCATCTCCTTGAGGCGCGCGAGCACCTCTTCGCGGGGCGGAACCTTGTCCTTGTCCACGCCTAAGCGTTCGGGATCGAAGACGAGCCGCGCCTGCATGTCGCCGTTCAGGCACTTCAGGGCGGCGGCGGTCAAGACGCCCTCGGGCGCGCCGCCGATGCCCATCAGCGCGTGGATGTTCGTGCCGGCGACCGCCGCGGAGATTCCGGCGGAGAGATCGCCGTCGGAGATGAGGCGGATGCGCGCGCCCGCCGCGCGCACCTCGTTGATGAGCGCCTTGTGGCGCGAGCGGTCGAGGACGATGACGGTCAGATCGTCTATGTCGCGCCCCAGCCCGTCGGCGATGCCTTGCAGGTTCTCCTTGACGGAGGCGTTGATGTTGATGCGCCCGCGCGAGGACGGCCCGACGACGATCTTGTCCATGTAGATGTCGGGCGCGTTTAAGAGTCCGCCGCGCTCGGCGGCGGCGAGCACGGCGATGGCGTTGTTCGCGCCGAGCGCGCAGAGGTTCGTGCCTTCGAGCGGATCGACGGCGATGTCCACTTCGGGGAAGATCTCGCCGTCGGGGCAGCCGTCCTTGACGCCGCGCCCGACCTCCTCGCCGATGTAGAGCATCGGCGCTTCGTCGCGCTCGCCCTCGCCGATGACGATGCGCCCGCACATGTTCACGGTGTCCATCACCTCGCGCATCGCCTCGACCGCGACGTGATCGGAAAACTTCCGGTCGCCCTGCCCCATCGTGCGCGCCGAGGCGATCGCCGCCGCCTCGCAGACGCGCAGGAAGTCGAGCGAAAGCTGCTCCATGCTCCAGTCGGTCGCCATGAGTCCGTACCCCTGATCCCGAAAAGTTGTAGCGCGGCGAGCCCGGAAGGGTAAAAAAGCGCGTGCGCGCGCCGAGAAGTGCGCCGCCATACTATCAGAGCGGGCGCGGAATTTGTAGGGTTTTTATGCCTAATTTGACGGCGGCAAACCGCCCCGCGGGCGGCTGGCGCTGAAGCCGAAGGCGCGGCTCGGAACTTCGCTGAAACGGCGCGGGCGCGTCCGTCGTGAATCACGACGGACGCGCCCGCGCCGATCTTGAGTTACGATTCCGCGCTTCGCCTCGCGCTCGGAAGCCGACCGAAGTAGTCGCCGGAGAATGTCAGTCGCCAGCCTCTACCTGCCGCGGGTCTGCGACCGGTTTCGTCGTCGCGGCGAGCGTCGCGTCCTGCGAGGGCTGCGTCGGCGAGTTGCCGTACACGAGGCTGTCAACCTCGGCGTAGATGCGCAGGTACATCTGCGTCTCGGCGGGGATGAGCGTGCGCCACGAGTCGCCGCCGCGCTCGAGGTAGTCGGCGAGCTTCATCGGGTTCGAGTTGTAGCCCGCGGCGAGGAGTTCGGCTTGCGTGGCAGTGCCGGAGGCGAGCGCCTGCTTGATCTGGTCGCGGCGCGCGAGGTCCTTCCAGGTGTCCTGTATGTAGAGGAGCATGGCGCGCGTGGCGTTGGCGTGGTTCTGCATCCCTGAGACGAAGTCGGCTTCGAGCCCGGCTCCGGGGTGGTTCGCGCGGATGCCCGC
>JAIVGV010000115.1 GCA_020201365.1 Acidobacteriota bacterium | reverse complement strand
TCCTTACACTGTGCGCACCGGGGTGTTAATCCCAGCACTGGAATTTCCTCGAGTAGGGAACCGAGCGAAAGTGACCTACTCCAAAACCGGAATTCGTGACTCCGCGGCTCCGGGACGCCGGCGACCAACCTTCATGCCGCACAGGCGATGGCTCGCCCGTTAAGGTCTCGACCCGCCCGCTTGCTTCGCTCGCGAGCGGCGGATCGCTCAAGAAGATTGGAGCCGTGCGCCCCGCACGCCCGCCTCCATTGCCGGGGCGGGCATGCGAAGAGCGCGAGAGAGTTGACGGAAGCCTACTGTTGTCCGACCGGGTTGGGCGCGGTGCCGACCGTCCCGTTGATCTGGTTATTGCCGTGCGAGTTGATGCCGCCGCCGGGCGAGCCGCTCGCCGTCGCCAGCGCCGTACCGTTCTGCATGAGGCTGGTGTTCGAGATGTCAACGAACGAGCCGGTTCCGCCGTTGCGGATGCCCACGCCGTTGCTGGCGAGCATGGTGCTCTCGACGTTCACCGTGCCGTCGGTGACGGTGTTCGCCATGTTGATCCCGTCGCCGCCGTTGTTGATGAAGAAGCTGTCGCGGACGTGCGCGTGCCCGTGGACACCGATGGTGAGACCGTTGCCCGTCATCTTCTCGATCCTGACGCGATCCAGAGCCGCGACCGCGAAGCCGGTGCTGGTCGTGACGCTGATGCCGGTCGCGCAGTTCTGAATGTTCGTGTCCTTGACGTACAGGAAGTCGCCCGTCGCGGTCACGCTCATCCTGATGCCCTCGTTGACAAAGCCCTGGATGTAGCAGTTCTCCACATACAGGTTCGCGGCGGAAGTATAGTTGATGGCGCGGACGCCGGTCGGCAAGCCGCAGGTCACGCCGCTACAGGTGCTCGAGCCCGTCCCGTTGATTGTCAGGTGGCGGAGGGTGACGGTCTGTTTCGGGTCCGCCGTCACGCCGGACGTGAGGTTGACGTTGACGCCGGTCGTGCCGCTGGCGAGGATCGAGGCGATGTGCCCGCCGCCGTCAATCGTGATGGACTTGCTGATGGTAACGGCGCCGTAGCCGCCGTCGTCGAGGGCGTCAATCTCGCCGGCGATGGCGGTCTTCGAGATGGCACCGGCGAAGGTCTTGCAGGGGGCGGTGCGGCTGCAGGGGTTGACGTCGTCGCCCACGCCGGAGACCCAGGTGCGGGTCGCCTGTGCGTTAGCGATGGAGGCGAGCGCCAGCATGAAAACAAGCAGCGCGAGACACTTGAGGGCGGAACTAGCGTTCTTCATTTCCCAATTCTCCTTAGATGTCTGATGAGTGGGTTTACAGTCTGTGTTGCGCGGCGTAGCGAGCGCCGCGTTCTGCGGATTCTGCGGATTCAGAGCGCAGGGGAACTGCCGTCAAAGGGATCAAGGTTGGCTTAACGAGGCGCGCGTAACCGGACGGTAGCGGAGACTGACCTCCTGTAGAAGCGCGAGAGGTTTTATACTAAATCCGCGGGCGTGTCAAATTAAAATCGGCGGCGCGACGCCTTTTTTTTTAACCCGCCCGCCGGGGGTCTCCGCCGCCGGCGCTTGCTTGTCCGCCCCGCGGGCTGAACCTATACTCTGCAACCTTACTTACGTCGCCGCCTCCGCCGACGGATTTGCCGACGCGTGACCGCGCCCGCGCCGCGAAAATTTTCCGAGCCATGCCAAACTTCTTCGTCACGGGCGGCGCGGGCTTCATCGGCTCAGCCTTCGTCAGACTCCTGCTCGACGAACTGCCCGCGTGCGACGTCGTCAACTTCGACGCGCTCACCTACGCCGGCAACCCCGACAACCTCTCCGACTTGGAGGGCGAAGCGCGCCACCGCTTCGTGCGCGGCGACATCTGCGACCCGCGCGCCGTCCTCGACGCGCTCGGCGAAGCGACGGACTACCTCTTCCACTTCGCCGCCGAGTCGCACGTCGATCGCAGCATCGAGTCCGCCCGCGAGTTCATCCGCACGAACGTGCTCGGCACGCAGGTGCTGCTCGACGCGGCGCGCGCGCGCCGTGTGCGCCGCTTCGTCCACGTCTCGACCGACGAGGTGATGGGCAGCCTCGGCGAGGACGACGCGACGTTCTTCACCGAAGATTCGCCCTTCGCGCCGAACTCGCCTTACGCCGCCTCGAAAGCCGCCGCCGAGCACCTCGTGCGCGCCGCGCACCACACCTTCGGTCTCGACTGCGTCGTGACGCGCTGCGGCAACAACTACGGTCCGCGCCAGTTCCCCGAAAAGCTCGTCCCGCTCGCCATCTCGAACGCCACGGCGGACGACCCCGTGCCCGTGTACGGCGACGGCAGGAACGTGCGCGACTGGATTTACGTCGAGGATCACTGCCGCGCGATCCTGGCCGCCGCCGAGCGCGGTCGCGCCGGCGAGGTCTACAACGTCGGCGCGCGCAACGAGCGGCGCAACCTCGAAGTCGTCGAGGCGATCCTCGACGCGCTCGGCAAGCCGCGCTCGCTCGCCCGCTTCGTCAAGGATCGCCCCGGGCACGACCGCCGCTACGCGATCGATCCGGCGAAGGTCGAGCGCGAGCTCGGCTGGCGACCGCGCGAGACGTGGGAGTCGGGCTTGCGCAAAACGATCCGCTGGTACGCCGACCACGCCGATTGGGTCGCGCGCGCGCGCAGCGGCGACTACCGCGAGTTCTACGCGCGGCAGTACGGCGCTTCGTGATTGCGGATTGCGGATTTAAACTCCGAATCTTAAATTTGGAATTTGGAATCTTAGATTCGACCGATCACGAGCGCGGACTTCTTTAATCCGCAATCGAGAAATCCGCCATGAGAGTTTTGATCACGGGCGCGGGCGGGATGGTCGGGCGCGAGTCTGTCGAACACTGCCGGCGGCTCGGCGACGAGGTGTTGGCGCACGACCGCGCGTCGCTCGACATCACGCGCGACGATCTGATCGCGGAGACGTTCGCGCGCGAGCGCCCCGACGCCGTCCTCAACTGCGCCGCGTGGACGGACGTGGACGGCTGCGAGCTCGACCCGCTGCGCGCGCACCGCGTCAACGCCGAGGCGGTCGGCGCGCTCGCGCTGGCGAGCCGCCAAGTCGGCGCGTCGTTCGTCACCGTCTCGACCGACTACGTCTTCGACGGCGAGCGTGAAGGCTTCTACACGCAGCGCGACGACCCGGAGCCGCGCAGCGTGTACGGCGTCGCGAAGTTGCAGGGCGAGCGGCGCGCGCAGTTCTCGACGGCGCGCTGCACGGTCGTCCGCACGGGCTGGATCTTCGGCGCGGGCGGCAAGAATTTTCTGGCGACCGTCGTCGCGCGCGCCCGCCGCGGCGAGCCGCTCAAGGCGATCTTCGACGCGTGGGGCACGCCGACTTACGCGCCGCACTTAGCCGCGCGCCTGCGCGAGCTTGCAGCGCTCGATCTGCCGGGCACGTACCACGTCGTCAACGCGGGCGACGGCGCGAGCTACGAGGAGTTCGCGCGCGAGGCGGCCGACGCGGCGGGCTGCGCCGGCGCGCGGATCGAAGCCGTCTCGGCGGACTCGCTCGCGCGCCCCGCGCCGCGCCCGCGCAACTCCCGCCTGCGCTGCCTGCTCTCGCCCGCCGTCGGTCTCGCGCCGCTCCCCGACTGGCGCGACGCGCTCCGACAGTTCGCCGAGACTCAGTGACGCGCGCCGCTTCGGCTGCCTCGCCCTGGCGCGCGCCGTCTGCTATTATGCTTTGCCGTTCGCGCCCTTTGTGCACCTTCTCCCCGTGAGATCGGATCGAAGTTATAAGTTTTAAGGATTAGACGAAGATGGCTCAAGACGACCGTTTGCTGCCGCTCGCCCCCCGGCCGGGACCCCTCAACCGCCCGCTGCGCGAGCTGACGCAGCCCGACCGACCGAACAACACCTACGCCCCCGCCGCCGAGCCGACGAGCCTGCGCGACTACTTGCAGGTCGTCTTGAAGCGCAAGTGGCTGATCTTAAGCCTCGCCGTCGTCGTCACGTCGCTCACGGCGATCCAGATGTACCGCGAGCCTTCGATCTACGAGTCCGAGACGCAGGTGCAGATCGAGCAGAAGAGCAAGAAGCTCGTCGCCACGCCGCAGCTCGTCATCAACTCCGGCGGCGACCCGACCTACTGGGCGACGCAGCTCAAGCTCTTGGAGAACCCGCGCATCGCGCGCAAGGTCATCCTCGCGCTCGACCTCCAGAACAACCCCGCGTTCCTCGACACGTCGCGCCCCGGCTTGTTCGACACGCTGCGCCGCGTCGTCTCGCGCGAGAAGGCGAAGGACAAGGAGAAGGCCGCGGCGGGCGCGCTGCCGGTCGTTAACGGCAACGACGACCCGTCCGCCGACGACGTGAAGCTGACGCCCGAGCAGGAGCAGCGGATGGAGGTTTACGAGAACTACTTCCAGTCGTGCCTCCAGATCGATCCGGTCGAGCACACGAGCCTCGTCGCCATCCGCTTCCAGCACCCCGACCCGCAGCTCGCGATGAGGATCACCGACACGCTCGCCAACATCTTCATCGAGGACAACCTCAACCGCGAGCTGTCGGGCTCGACGACGACGACGCAGCAGGTCGGCGAGAAGGTGGCGGAGCTTCAGATCGACATCCAGAAAAAACAGCAGGCGATCCTCGACTTCAAGCGCGTCCACAACCTGCCGCTCAGCGGGCAGGAGGCCGCCGACCTGATCGCGCTGGAGTTGAAGACGACGACCACCGAGATGCTCGCCGCCACCTCCGCGCGCGAGAAGGCGGAAGCCGACTACGAGGCGGCGCAGAAGACCACCGATCCGTTCTCCGTCCCCTCCGTGCAGGAGGACAAGAACGTGCAGGCGCTGCAAGCCAAGCTCGCCGATCTGGATCAGAAGCTAGCCGAAGAGCGCGTGACGAAAACGGACGAGCACCCGGCCGTCAAAAAGCTCAACGAGCAGCGCGCCCGCGTCGAGCAGTCGCTCAACCAGCAGGCGCGCTCGGTCGTCGCCTCGCTCAAGAGCAAGTACGACGCCGCCAAGGCGAACGAGGCGAAGCTCAACTCGGAGAGCGGGCGCGCGCGCTCGCAGGTCAACGCGCGCAGCCAGTCGGAGATGCAGCTCGCCAACATGATGGCGGAGCTCGAGACCACGAAGCAGATGTACAACACCTACCTCACGCGCCTCAAAGACCTGACGCTGACGGGCGGCGACACGTCGAGCAACATCACCATCGCCACGCCCGCGCGCCAGCCGCGCCTCGTCGGCCCGCCGCGCGTGCGCAACATCCTCATCGCGCTCCTGCTGAGCCTCGGCGCAGGCGTCGGTCTCGCGTTCCTGCTCGACTACCTCGACGACACGCTGAAGACCATCGAGGACGTTGACCGCCACATACACCTGCCGACGCTCGCGCTCATCCCCGCGCCGCGCGCCGAGCGGCGCTCGCTCGCGGCGCGCACGCCGGCTCCGGCGAACGGCTCGGAGTCGACCGCGCTCGCGCTCATCGAGGAGGTGCGCTCGCCCGTCGCGGAGGCGTACCGCCACCTGCGCACGTCGCTCCTGCTCTCGTCCGCGGGTCAGCCGCCGCGCTCGATCCTCGTCACGTCGAGCCAGCCCTCGGAGGGTAAGACGACGACCGCCGTCAACATCGCCGTCATGCTCGCGCAGACCGGCGCCGAGGTGCTGCTCCTCGACTGCGACCTGCGCCGCCCGCGCGTCCACAGCCACTTCCGCCTGCCGAACGCGCGCGGCGTGACGAACTACCTGTCGGGCGAGGCGCAGATCAGCTCGCTCATACAGGAGTACGACAAGCAGCCGAACCTGAAGATCATCACGTCGGGTCCCGTGCCGCCCAACGCCGCCGAGCTGCTCGGCTCGGAGCAGATGCGCCGCCTGCTCCAACTCTTGGGCGAGAACTTCCAGCACATCGTGATTGACTCGCCG
>JAIVGV010000395.1 GCA_020201365.1 Acidobacteriota bacterium | reverse complement strand
ATTTAGGAATACCCCACATAGAGTTCTGCCGAAACGTGAAGTTCAGCAGTAAGGCATTTGAAATTAGACATTATACGAGATCGCGTAAAAGATCACGCGATCTCTTTTCGCTTGCTTCGGGCTTTACTCATCCCGTTAAAAGTGCGGTGATTATTGCCGTTGCCGTTGAGGTGGAGGAGGGGCTTGAGGGCTTGCCCGGTGTGGGAGCGGCGGACGCGTGCGACCTCTTCGGGCGTCCCCGCGGCGACGACGCGACCGCCGTGCTCGCCGCCTTCGGGTCCGAGATCAATGATGTGGTCGGCGCTCTTGATCACGTCGAGGTTGTGCTCGATGACGATGACGGTGTTGCCGAGGCTGACGAGGCGTTGGAGCACGTCGAGGAGTTTGTGAACGTCGGCGAAGTGTAAGCCGGTGGTGGGCTCGTCGAGGATGTAGATGGTGCGACCCGTGGCGCGTTTGGAGAGTTCGCGCGCGAGCTTGATGCGTTGGGCTTCGCCGCCCGACAGAGTTGTGGCGGACTGACCGAGCTTGATGTAGCCGAGACCCACGTCGAGCAAGGTTTGGAGCTTCTGTTTGATCTGGGGGATGTTTTCGAGAATCGGCATCGCCTCTTCGATGGTCGTATCCAGCAGGTCTGCGATTGATTTGCCCTTGTACTTGACGGAGAGCGTCTCGCGGTTGTAGCGCGCGCCGCGGCAGACGTCGCAGAGGACGTAAACGTCGGGCAGGAAGTTCATCTCGATGCGCTTCATGCCGTCGCCCTCGCAGGCTTCGCAGCGTCCGCCCTTGACGTTGAAGGAGAAGCGACCGGGCTTGTAGCCGCGCTCGCGCGATTCGGGGAGCATCGCGTAGAGCTCGCGGATCGGCGTGAAGAGACCCGTGTAGGTCGCGGGGTTCGAGCGCGGCGTGCGACCGATGGGCGACTGATCGATCTCTATGACCTTGTCGATCTGTTCGAGCCCTTCGATTGAGTCGTACTCGCCGGGCTCGTTCAGCGATCCGTAAACGTGCTGCGCGAGCGCGCGGTACAAGATGTCGTCAACGAGCGTTGACTTGCCGGAGCCGGAGACGCCCGTGACGACCGTGAGCGTGGCGAGCGGGAAGCCGACGTCAATGTTCTTGAGGTTGTGCTCGCGCGCGCCGCGCACGGTGACCCAGTGACCGTTGGGCGCGCGGCGCTCTGCGGGCGGGGCGATGGTGCGCTCGCCGCAGATGTAGAGTCCGGTGATCGAGCGCGGGTTGCAGGCGACTTCTGCCGGCGTGCCAGCCGCGACGAGTTCGCCGCCGTGCGCGCCCGCGGCGGGACCTAAGTCAACGACGTAATCCGCGCGTCGGATCGTCTCCTCGTCGTGCTCGACGACGAGGACGGTGTTGCCGAGATCGCGTAGCGCCGTCAGCGTGTCGAGCAGTCGCTGGTTGTCGCGGGGGTGGAGACCGATTGATGGCTCGTCTAAGACGTAGAGCACGCCGCGGAGCTGCGAGCCGATCTGCGTGGCGAGGCGTATGCGCTGACCTTCGCCGCCGGAGAGCGTCGCCGAAGTGCGGTCGAGCGTGATGTAGCCCAAGCCGACGGTTTCGAGGAAGCGCAGGCGGTTGCGAATCTCGCGCAAGACCAAGCCCGCGATCTGTTCTTCGCGCTCGCTGAGTTTCAGTTTGTCGAAGACGGCGACGGCGTCTTCGATCGGGAGCGCGGTGTAGTCGGCGATGCCCAAGTTCCCGACTTTGACGGCGAGCGATTCGGGTTGCAGTCGCTTGCCGTGGCAGTCGGGGCATTCGACGGGCGAGACCAACTCTTCGAGCGCGACGCGAACCTTCTCGGACGGCGCGTTGTTCATGCGCTCGCGCAAATGTCTGATCGCGCCCTTCCAATCGCTCTGGTAGCTGTACGCGCCCTGCCGGAAAGTGATCTGCCCTTCGAGTCCGAAGAAGAACGCGTCGCGGGCTTGCTTCGGCAGCTCCGCGAAAGGAACGTCGAGCTTCGCGCCGAAGTGTTCGGCGACCGCCGCGAGCGCGCTCTTCAAGTAAGCCGCGCCCTGCTTGTCCGCCGTGCCCATGAAGAGAAGTTTGTCGGCGCGCTCGTTGGCGTCGGGGATGAGGAGCGCCGGATCGATTTCGAGAACCGTGCCGAGACCGTGGCAGCGTTTGCACGCGCCGTAAGCCGAGTTGAAGGAGAAGGAGCGCGGCTCGAGCGGCGGGATGTTGATCCCGCAGTTCACGCACGCCATGCGCTCCGAGTACAACTTCTCTTCGCCATCAACGACCGAGATGAGAACCGCGCCGCCCGTCAACTTCAAAGCAGTTCGAACCGACTCGGTGAGTCGCTCGTTGATGCCCGGCTTGATGAGCAGTCGGTCAACCACCGCCTCAATGGTGTGGTTGCGCCGCTTGTCGAGTTTGATCTCCTCGTCGAGCGAGACGAGCTCATTGTCAATGCGCGCGCGTAAGAATCCGTCCTTCGCGAGCTTCTCAAGCTCCTTCTTGAACTCGCCCTTGCGCCCGCGCACGACGGGCGCGAGCACCATCACGCGCTCGCCTTCGGGCAGCGCGAGCACGCTCTGCGTGATCTGCTCGACGGACTGCCGCGTGATCGGCGCGCCGCACTGATGACAGTGGGGCTGGCCGACGGAGGAGAAGAGCAGGCGCAGGTAGTCGTAAACCTCCGTCACAGTACCGACCGTGCTGCGCGGGCTGCGCGAGACGGTCTTCTGCTCGATCGAGATTGCGGGCGAGAGTCCGTCAACCGAGTCAACGTCGGGGCGTTCGAGTTGATCCAGGAACTGCCGCGCGTAGGCGGAGAGCGACTCGACGTAGCGGCGCTGCCCCTCGGCGTAGATCGTGTCGAAGGCGAGCGACGACTTGCCCGAACCCGAAAGCCCCGTCACCACCGTGAGGCGGTCGCGCGGGATTTCGACGCTGACGTTCTTCAGGTTGTGCGTGCGCGCGCCGCGCACCGTGATCCGATCAATTGCCATTGGTTAAGACTCTCGGAGCAGCCCACAGACGCGAATCTTCGGGAGCAGCGAAACGAGTATTTTACGCGACGCCGAGGGCGCGCACAAGCGGCGACGCCGGGAAGTGGGTCGGCTTTGAGCGGGAGCAATTAACAGGGATGGGCAGGATGAAAGAGAGGAGCGTTGAGTTGTTTTCCCTTCTCCTGCTCATCCAGTCTATCCCTGTTTGAAATTTCTGCCCTGCGGCGACGATTCTTGACACCCCTCGCGCGCGACTCATACACTCGCCGACGCGAGACGGAGATTGCGACGCGGAGTCGAGTTGAAGGGAACGAACGCGAGCCTGAACCTGCCGAACGCGCTGACGGCGTCGCGCATCTTCGTCGTGCCGCTGCTCGTCGTCGTGCTCCTCACGCCCTACTCGGAAGACTGGCTGGGCCTGCCGCGCCACGTCCTCGGCGTCGCCTTGTTCCTCGGCGCGGCGTTCACGGACTTCCTCGACGGTCAGATCGCGCGCCGCCGCCAACAGGTCTCGCGCCTCGGTCAGCTCCTCGACCCAATCGCCGACAAGCTGCTCGTCAGTGCCGCGCTCATCTCTCTCGTCGAGAATCAGCTCGCGCCCGCCTGGGCGGTCGTCATCATCGTCGGGCGCGAGTTCGCGGTGACGGGCTTGCGCTCGATCGCGGCGACCGAGGGCGTCATCATTCCGGCGTCGCGCATGGGCAAGTTCAAGATGCTCGCGCAGGTGGTGACGGTCGCGCTCTTGATCGTGGCGGGCGCGGCGGGTCGTCCGCCCGTGTCGAACTTCGGTCGCCCTTTCCCCGCGATAGAGTTCTGGACTGTGCCGGAGCTGCGCGCGGCGCTCGCGCACCTGTTCGGCGCGGGCGCGACCGCCACGAACGACTGGCAGGTCTTGATCTACACGCTGGGGCGCGCGATGCTCTGGGTCGTCGTGCTCTCGGCGTGCGTCTCGATGTACGGCTACTTCCGCGCGTTCTACCGCGACGCCGTCGCGCGGCGCGACGTGCGGCAGCGCGAGGCGGCGGAGCGTGCCTCGCGCGCGAACGCGGCGCGTCAGGCGACGACGACAGCGGAACGCTGAGCGGCGCGCACGCCCCGTGTGACGTGTAGTCGCGTCGTCGGCTAGAGACTAAGCCGAGAGACTGTAAAGACGCGGAAGGCTCGGAGATTCTTTGTCAGTCTCCGAGCCTTCCGCGTCTTCATCGAAGTGGTGCGCGTCGCCGGGTTAGTTCGCGCCCGCGGGCGTCGCGCCGGTGTTCATGTCTTCGAGCGGCGTGGCGCTGTCGTCAGCCTTGCCTCCGCGGCGGTCTGCGGCGCGTAGGAAGGCGTCGGAGGAAGAGAAGTAGAAGGAGCGGCGACCGCTGCTCGGATACTCGACGGGCACAGCCGTCACCTCGAAGTCGCCGCCCTCGTGTCGCACGTCGAAGCGGTAGCCGTGGTTCTCGCCGTCAGCGAGGTCGGGCGCTATCTCGCCCCGCGCGACGAGTTCGTTGAAGTCCGCGTACCTGCCGTCGCCGGCCGTCGAGGCGTAGCCGTACTCGGCGCTCGCGAGCTTACGCACCGCCGCGATTGCGGAAGCCTCGTTCGCCGCGCGGCGCGACGCGATGAGGTTCGGGATGGCGACGGCGGCGACCATGCCGACGACGGGCACGAGCACGAGGGCGAGCGCGTTGAGCACGATCCCTGTGATCGCCGCGCCGCGACCGCCGAACTCCGCGGGTCGGTTGTTGGCGCGCGCGACGGCGACGATGCCGAGCACGAGCCCCGTGATCGCGCCGACGCCGAGCAAGCCGAACGTGAAGAAGCCGACGACGCCGAGCACGAGCGACGCGACGGCGAGCCCGGCTTTCGGCTTCGCGCCGAACTCGAAACGCGGCGCGGCGTGCGGGCTGTAGCCGCTCGCGCCGTGCAGTTGGAGTTGCAGAGCGCCGCCGCAACGCTTGCAGTGCTCCGCGTCCGCGAAGCTGATGAAGCCGCAGTTGGCGCACTTGACGCTGCCCATCGCGGGGTCTCCTTAGGTCGGCGACACGAGTTAGCGCACTTCCACTTCGTCGCCCGTGTGAATCTCCTGCGCGACGCGCGTGACGACGGCGGTCGCCGTGCGCCCCTGCACGCCGATGACCGTGATCTCGCCGACGATCTTGCGCGGGAGTTCCGGCCGCGTGCGCTTGATCTCCGGCGTCTTGATCGGCTGACCGCGCCAGCCTTTGTTCAAGTCCTTCGCGCGCTGCGCGTCGTTCGAGAACTTGCCGCCCTTGAAGACGCGGCTCTCGAAGCCGCCGCTGCCGTTGGGCGCGATCTCCTGCGGGAGATCTACGAGGCGGTCGCGGCTCGGCTTGCGGAAGACCGTCAGGCGGTCGCCCGCGCGCACGTTGTCCTCCGCGCCGAGGTCTATGTAAACGATCTGATCGAGCGAGACGGTCTCGCGCTGGTCGCGCGCGAGCACGATGCGGCCGTGCTGCTTGCCCGTCGGGTTGGCGAAGCGGTTGACCTCCGTCGGCGCGGCGACGGCGGGCGGGCTCGCGCGCACCTCCGTCGGCTTCAGGTAGTCGCCGAGCAGCATCATGTCGCCGCACGAGTGGACGATCTGCGCGACGGAGACCTCGCCCTTCACGTCAACGACGCGCACGCGCCCCAGCTCCTGCGTGAAGACGCCGAGGCTCCCGCGCTTCTGCGAGAAGGAGGACTTGAACTGCCCGCGCGGGCGCACGACCGCGAACTCCTGACCCGCGCGCACGCCCGACTGCGAGCCGCCGTTGAGATAGACGATGTCGCCGAAGCCGTAGGAGTTCTTCTCCTGCTCCTGCTCGCCGCCGACGATTTCGAGCCCGCCGTAAGACGGGCTCTGCTCGATGTAGCCCGCGCAGTAGAGTTCCGAGTCGCGCGCGGCGGGCTTGACGGCGCCCGTCACTG